>VGZN01000093.1 GCA_016872635.1 Planctomycetota bacterium
TTGCCATGTATAAAGGGAAAGATGCGGTTTATGTCTCGGTCTGGCCACTTCCCGGGGTCAACGAAATCGACGTCTCGCGACGATTGCGTGCTGAGATGGAGAAACTGCGACCGACATTGCCAACGCACCTAGAAATGAATGTTGCCTTTGATGCAACTCGCTCGATGGAAGATTCGCTGCGCGAGATTTCCAAGACGTTGATCGAAACGATTTGCATCGTGGGTGTAGTGGTTTTTCTATTTATGGGTTCGATCCGCACAGCCATCGTCCCGCTGGTCGCAATGCCCGTCTCGTTGATCGGAGCGATGCTGCTCATGATGCTCATGGGCTTCAGCCTCAACCTGTTGACGCTCCTAGCCATCGTCCTTTCCGTTGGACTAGTGGTGGATGACGCAATCGTCGTCGTTGAGAATATCCAGCGGCACGTTCAGGAAGGTAATTCCCGGATGCGAGCGGCGATCATTGGCGCTCGCGAACTCGTCGGGCCCATCATCGCGATGACGATCACCTTAGCCGTCGTATACACTCCGATCGGTTTCCAATCGGGATTGATAGGGATGCTCTTCCGCGAATTTGCCTTTTCTTTAGCAGCTGCAGTGATCGTCTCGGGAGTCGTCGCGATAACACTCTCGCCCCTGATGAGCAGGTACCTGATACGCGAGTCTGGACAGGAAGGCTTTCTCTCGCGATTCACGAATCGCTTTTTCGAATGGATCAAGGATTGGTATGGGTTCGCGCTTCTCGGGGCGATCCGCGTCCGATGGGCACTAATCCTGATGACTTTGATGATAGGATGCTTTGCATGGCCGCTTTACCGATTTAGTAGCAAAGAGCTAGCTCCTGTCGAGGATCAGAGCAGTATCACTGTCGGCTTGCAAGCGGCGCCCGATGCGGTCTTGGACTCCACGGCAAAGAGCATTCGAGAGCTCACCGGAAAGTTCCAAGGTATTCACGACATTGAATACGTATGGGCGGTTGCATTTTCGAGTGGAGGCTTCGGAGGCATCAGTACGGTTCCATTCGACGAGCGGAATCGGTCCACCAAAGAGATGCTCAACGATGCGTACCGATTGGTGGCAGACGCCACGAGCATCAAAGCCTATCCGGGATTGCCCAGTCCTCTCCCTGGTTCGGGTAGCTCAGACGTCGAACTGATCGTCAAAACCGATGCCTCCGTGGAAAAACTTGCTGGACAAGTCACTGAAATCATTCAAGCGGGCTACAAATCCGGAGCCTTCCGCTATGTCGACTCCGATCTCAAAGTGGATTTACCCCAAGGCAGTGTGGAACTTGATCGGGAACGCGTTGCCGATTTAGGCCTGGATTTAGCGAGTGTTGGACGCGAATTGGGCGTACTACTCGGGGGCGGTTATGTGAATCGCTTTAACCACTTCAATCGAAATTACCAAGTTATCCCGCAACTCGATATCTCCTCACGAGAAAGCGTTACCGCCTTAATGGATTTAAAGATTCGCCTCGCAAATGGTGAGATGATTCCCATATCCTCCTTCACGAAAGTCAGCTCCAAAGTTGCACCACGATCGCTGCAAAGGTTCCAGCAGCAAAACTGCTTGCGTCTCACCGCGGCAGTTGCCGATGGTGTTACGAAAGCCGATGGCTTGGATCGCCTCGAAGCGATCGCTCGAGGTGTATTTGGGAATGCGGTTGCAATCGACTATGGCGGCGAATCACGGCAGATCCGGAGTGAAGGGTCCGCGTTCATGGTCACCATCGCGTTCGCTCTGGTGCTAATCTATTTGACATTAACCGCCCAGTTCCAAAGTTTTCGGGATCCGTTGATCGTATTGCTAGGCTCCGTCCCTCTCGCAGTCTCCGGGGCGCTCGTTTGGACCTACTTCGGTCTGACCACCATTAACATCTATTCTCAAGTCGGACTGATTACATTGGTTGGATTGGTGGCGAAAAACGGGATCTTGATCGTTGAGTTCGCGAACCATTTGCAGGAAAGTGGAGTCGCGAAGATGCGAGCCATCATCGATGCATCAAAGACCCGACTTCGACCGGTCTTGATGACCTCGGCCGCGACCGTGTTAGGGCATTTCCCACTGGTCTTGGTGGAAGGTCCGGGCGCTGAGGCTCGGAATAGCATCGGTATCGTCCTCGTAGCTGGGATGATGATAGGTACCACCTTTACTCTTTTCGTGGTCCCCGCACTCTATGCAGTTCTTGCCTCGGACCGCAAAGGACATGGTGCACACCGAGATCCTCGCGATTGGGCTTAACTCAGCAGATGTATCGAGAATCCCCAAATGAGTCCAAAGTGAATCTGCGACGCTGCATTATGCTCGCATGCAACACCCCGTTGGGGGAACCTGCCCTGATTGCTTATACTGGGCTTTTTCGAATACGACTCTTATTCATTCGCCTACGAAACTGATCCATGCGCGCTATCCAGATTTCCGAACCAAAGACATTGAAACGAATCGAGATTCCCGAGCCGGAAAAGCCAGGGTTCGGCATGGCGCTCGTCAAAACCCACCGGATGGGAGTTTGCGGAACCGACATCAGTTGCTATTTGGGCAAGTTCCCGTTTTTCGCATTCCCCCGGATCCCCGGGCATGAATTAGGAGTCGAAGTACTGAGTGTCGGCGAAGGGGTCAGCAATGTTCGCGTGGGCGATGCCTGCAGCGTAGAACCTTATATGAATTGCGGCCAATGCTATGCGTGTCGCAAAGGTGCCGGCAATTGCTGCACGCAACTTAAGGTTATCGGAGTCATGACGGATGGCGGATTGTGCGATCGATTCTTGATCCGTGCCGATAAATTGCACACTTCCTCCAAACTTACCATGGACCAACTGGCACTCGTCGAGACGCTTGCCATCGGATGCCATGCCAACCATCGCAGCGGTGCCTCCGAAATAGACCGCGTACTCATCATCGGCGCTGGGCCTATCGGCATCGCAACCCTTGAGTTTGTTCGATTGACTGGGGCTGAAATCACGGTCATGGATATGAATGTCGCTCGACTGGTCTTCGTCGAACAGAACTATGGCATTCGGAATCTGATCCAAGTCAACATGGAGGATGCAGGTATGGATGCTGCGAAGAGACTCACCGGTGGCGATCTCTACAGCATCGTGATCGATGCGACGGGCAATCGCTATTCAATGTCGAGTGCATTCCAATTCGTCGCCCCAACGGGAACTTTAGTGTACGTTGGTATTACCCAGGATGAAATCTTATTCAAGCATCCTGCGTTGCATCGCCCCGAAGTCAGCTTACTCGCGTCCCGCAATGCACTCCCAGCCGACTTCCCAGCCATCATTGAGTTGATCGAGTCTGGGGTTATTAAAACCGATCCTTGGATCACCCACCGTACCCGTTTCGACGATGCCGTGAAGGACTTTGACAGCTTCACACGTCCTGAAAATAGAGTCCTCAAGGCCATCATCGAAGTCGCATGATGTTTTTAGTCGAGGAATCTCTTCCTAGCCCTGAAGAAAACCTTGCCTGGGATGAAGCCATTTTGGAATTGGCGGATACCCCAATCGAGGAAGCACGCCCTCAATCAGATTCCACGAGCGAACTAGAACTATTGCGTGTATGGGAGATGCCCAAAGTTTGCGTAGTGGTCGGTCGATCGTCTCGTATCGACCAAGAAGTACAAGTGGAATCGTGTCAGAAAGATGGCATCCCGATCCTCCGTCGTATGAGCGGCGGCGCCTCGATCGTCGCGGGACCTGGCTGTTTCATGTACAGCGTTCTACTGTCGCTCGACCTTCGCCCTGAATGCAGAGCGCTCGACGTGGCTCACCGAACGGTGATGGAGAAAACTCGAGAAGGGCTTCAGCGCGCCCTCGCCATCCACGGCGTGCAGCTTCCACTTGGAATCCAAGGGGTCTGCGATTTAACTGTCAACAACCGTAAAATCTCTGGCAACTCACTTCGGGTCAAGCGACGTTGGCTGATGTACCACGGGACCCTTCTGATAGATTTTCCGTTAGATGCGATCAGCCGCTATTTGGCAACCCCCCCCAAACAACCCGACTACCGCGAACGTCGAACGCACGATGAGTTCGTTGTTAGCTTGGCGGACTCCATTCCAGACCGTGCTCACTTTTACCAATCGCTAACTCGCAGTCTTTCCGAAGTCTGGGGAGCTACGCAATCTTGGGAGTCACACCCATTGCATAGAGAGCTATCATCCCACGTCGCTCGATGGATGGAGCGTCGATATGGTGATCCCAATTGGCACCTTAGCCGTTGATCGCAACTCTAAATCGAAGGATAGCTAACGAACTTCTGGTTCGGCCATCGCACGGACAACCCGCTTCACGAAAAGCTTCTTTGAAAGAAGCAACAAATCGGCTCGTTTCCCGACTTCGATACTCCCGGTTTGCTGATCAATTCCGGCACGTTCCGCCGGGGTTAAGGTTGCCATTCGTATGACATCGACCAGCGGGATCTCCGTTGCGGATGCTGTATGCCGTACGCAGTGATCAAGCCCAACCACCGAACTTGCCAAACCACCCTCCTCGCTGCGTCCGACCTTGCCATCGTTGTAGATCCAAATGTTTTCAGAACTGTTCCCGAAAGCGTACTTGCCGAGTGGCATATCCATCGCGCGGCTCGTATCGCTTACCAGGCATAGCATCCTAGGACCTTTCATTCGCCATGCAAACTCGAGCAACTCCGGGGCCAGATGCTGGCCATCGGCAATGACTTCGGTACTCATGGTTGGATGACCAAGCACAAACTCCAACATGCTACCTTGCATCGGAGGTCCAAGCCTACTCCGTACAGAAGCCACCGAGGACATCGCACACCAAAAGTGGTCCACGTGGGACATGCCTGCTTTGTGCGCCGCTGCCATTTCCGACCAAGACGCGTTGGAGTGGCCGCAGGTCACCAGGCAGCCACGTTTCTTCGCGTAACGATAGAAATCGACACAGCCAGGAAGCTCCGCCGCGCACGTAGCAATCTTCACAAGTCCTGTCTTGAAATAGGATTCAAACTCTGAACGAACAGGTGTTCGGCAACGATCCTTCTTATGGCATCCTGATTTCTCAGGTGTGAAGTAAGGACCATAGAGATGGATTCCTTCGACATGCGGTAATAGCGTAGCGTCGTGGTTTACCGAAAGAGATTCCTTTCGTACACTCGCGACCGCCTGCATCATGGCATAGATCGATGATTCACTTCCCGTAGTCGTCGTTGGAAAGATAGTGGTGACACCATGCAGCAAGTGTGCCTCACATGCTTTTGCAACAGCATCATGAGTGCCATCCATAAAATCAGCTCCCGCACCGCCATGAACATGGATGTCGATCATGCCAGGAGTCACATAGTTTCCAGTCGCATCGATCACCTCGATATCGCTCCGGATTCGCTTAGGAATCGCGGAAATTTTCCGGATCTTTCCCTGAGAAAACTCAACAAAGGAGTTCTCGAGCAATCGATCGGGTAACACGGCTGTTCCACCGACAAACGCGCGAACTTGGGAATCTTCGGAGGAGACCAAAGAAATAATTGGTCTTATGTTTTTGACGGAGGGCATGTACTTAGGAACGCCAGAGGAGGTAGATGAGCGCTGCGGCTAAAGAGATAGCAATGGTAACCAGCAGTCCCAATACAATCCACTGCTCCCGCTGCTGTCGTTTTTTCTTGGTGGTCACCGCGGCCTTGCTCGATGCCATACTGCCTGGCGAGGCCTCGCGAAACAATTCGTTGGCGACCTCGTTTGCTGGGGTGATGGTGGTGTTCGATGCTGCGGACACCGGTGCAACTGGAATTGGTCCAAATCGTTCTGGTATAAGTTCGACCGCTGAAAGCCAACTCTCCATCCCTTCGCGCCACAGGAATGAGTCGGCCGTAATGCGGCGTTCCGCAATCCAATCGACCAACATGGGGGTCGTAGCTGGCCCGTATTGCCCGCCGCTCGGCGGACGCACGAACCAACGTGCATCGATATGCGGAAGCAGGCTCGCGGGTATATCTGACGTCTGTGGAATCGCTGCGGCATCTGTCGATTTGGTGGAGGACGATGCGGTAGTCGGATCGACCGCTACTTGGCCTCCCTTCTTAGTAGTTACCGCTGCATCCGTTTGCGTTGAGGCCTTTTCCAAAGCAGTGATTGAGACTTTTTCCGACTCGGAGCCCGAAGAACCGGTAGTATCCCTCTTGGATTTGCTCTTGGGGATGGGCATCAAGACGCCGCTTGAAGATGCTAATTTCGGATCAAGTGGAATCGAATAATCAGCGCTCTTCGATGGGACACGGAACGAGCCTTGGCAACTCGGACACTTCCCGCGTTTGTTCGCTTGAAAGTCCTTCACGTGCAACGGATGATTGCAGAGATGGCAATTAAATCGGATACCCATATCAAGCCTACATCAAGGGACTAACGGTAGCTCTCATGGCATTTATTGCACGATTGGTCGATCCGACCAACTGCAGTCCTTGCCAATTCCGCATCCTTGCTCTTCACTGCCTTCAAGACATCCTTTGCCGCAGCCCCCATGGCTGACGCATACTGAACATAGGTTTCGTCGTCTGCGTCGGTCATCCCTTCCAATTGTAGAATCTGCCCATAGGCGGAGACCAATTCCGCGTACTTGACGACCTCTTCCATATTGTTGCTGAAGCTATCTTCGCTGTTGGTGTTGGGAGCAAGATTCTCACGGAGGGCCCACTCCAAGAGTTGCATGGCTGGCCCTCGATCTGTAGTATCTGCCCATGAGGTTTCCTCAGCGGTACCTGTCAGCTTCGAACCCTTCAATAGATCCTGCAGATCTTGTTGCCGCAGTTTGGCTTCGTTGAAGACTTGCTGTGTCCCAACTTTGCAATTCGCTGCCATCCGCGCGAACACGGTGCGAGCATACGGAGCGGAACTCTTCCAGCGGATCTCTTCAGGATACTGAGCAATGATGGCCATCAGTGACGCCAAAAGCGTGAACTCGCGCCGAGCCTCCGAATAGCCACCACCGGCAAACTTTGCAGGGGTGGTAATTACACCATCAACACGGGCTTTGGCTTCTTTGATCAGATCCTCGATCGTTGGACCTGCGATCAATTGCTTCCAAACATCGTTCCCCTTCGCTGCCGGCTCCATTTCGTTACTCTCGGAACCAACCGACGGATCCGACGTAGAATCGCTTGCTACCACACCAGCCACCGACGGGGCCTTGCCCTGCAATTGAGCCACCGCATCTGGAAAGAAGACCCCCGTGAAATCATTGGGTTGGAATTTCGGAGGTGGAACCCGCTCCGGCTTGCGCACCGTCTTCTGAGCATGCGAAATCTCACCGACAAGCAACGAAGTCGCTACGATGACAAGTCCGAACCTCCATCGATTTCTCAGTCTCAACTTTCGCATGCTTACAGAGTCCATCATGTCTTGGATCGTTGGTCTACCCCGCGTCACGTCCTTATTTTCTCATGAGCCGACGCTAGGATCAACTGAAAACCCTTTGGTGGAGGCCTCCGATCCGTGGACCGATGCGGAGGTTGGGGGAAATGTCGTTAATTCGGACGATCCACGCTGAATTGCTAGGTTTCGGAGTAGAAGTTTGGAATACCCAGCACAAATTAACCCGGAAGCAATCATCAGTGCCTGCGTTACGCAGACTGCAATCACCGGAACCGCCTGCTGCCAAAAGACATTGTAACTCGCTGGTGCGAAACCACGGCTAGGCATCCAAAACAGGGTTTGAAACCAAACAACGCCGAAAATGCCAAAGTATCCAACCAACTGAAAGAGAAAATTAGCCGCCATTCCAATCGAGTACCCGCATGCTGGCCCCCTACGCAGCACTGCTGAAGTAACCAGCAGTGGAAAATAGAACGCATAAAAGATAATCATCGCAATCATCGCCGCTTCAACGCGAATCATTGCCATTAGGGCTATGGCTATCGCCAATCCGATCGAAACCGCCATGGATTGTAAAAACAAACGCAAAACGCTCTGCGTAGGATTCCTCAGCGTTGGTGAATTTTTGACTTCAAAGGTCTTGGTGAGCAAACCGACCACTTGCTCCCCTCGGAATCCAATCAACAGACCAAAGCATCCCAGAAGCATGATAACGACTGCGAACCGATTCACATTGAATGCAAGATCTTCAATATTCCGATCGCCCGCAGCGTTGTTGGAAACGACCGATGCGATAATCGCGATGACTAATGAAATCGCAGCGACCATTCCGCTGGGGCGTATCCATTTGGAAAAACCGCTCGCGGAATCGCTCGAATCGCCGTCGAGGTGAGACGAGTCCTCGTCATCGAATGGATTGGGAGACGATAGAAGCGATTCGGGTTTGGAGCTGACCATCATTCAGTAAGACAAAAGAGTTCAGTAGGACCAAAGAAAAGTCCGAAGCGGAGTAGGCCGCTACAGGGTGAAAATGCGGATCTTTCAGAAACGCTCGGAGTAGTATTGTACGCGCAGCAGCACGAACGAATATTCGGCAAAACGGTGATAATTAAGCCTATCGAATAAAAACTTTCTGCCCGGAATCGGAGCCTACGACCAAGGGGGCCGTGAGCTATAATTCAAAGGCATCCCCCACCTCACCCACCATGAAACAGAAGACGAACTACGTGTTTCGAGCACCCACCTTGACAACGCTTTTCGCCATCGCAACTGCAGTCATCATTGCCCCCATCCGCAGTTCCGACGCGGACGAAGCGACCGCACACGCCCTACTTGCAGGTAGATGCCTAGAGTGCCACAGCGGAAACGATCCCCGAGGAGGATTGAACCTGAGTTCTCGCGATGGGTTGGCAAATGGTTCGGACTCAGGCCTCATTTTCGATCGCGATTCGTGGGAGTCTAGTTTACTCCTCAACGTGATCGAATCGGGTGAAATGCCCCCCAAAGGAAAACTCACGGAGGCGGAGAAAAAGACTCTTCGAGATTGGATCCAGTCGGGAGCAACACTCCCAGAAGTGCCGATCGATCGATTCAAGATCACGTCACCTTACCGCGCTGGGTATGATTGGTGGGCGTTGCGTCCACTGCTGGATCCCAATCCCGTTCCCAATCGTACAGGTAATGTGGAAGATCGCGACATCCGAGATCCGATGGACCTCTTTGTGAACCAACGTCTCTCCGAACACCAACTGTCAGCAAACCCACCCGCTACGCCGAGATCGCTAGTCCGCCGTATCTATCTCGATCTGATAGGTCTCCCCCCAAGCTTTGAAGAAGTCGCTGCTTTTGAGAGAGACCCCTCCGACGATGCTTACCTGGCAATCGTAGATCGGCTACTCCGCTCACCCGCATATGGTGAACGATGGGCGAGGCATTGGTTGGATGTGGTACGTTTTGGAGAAAGCGATGGATTTGAAAGGAATTTTCCACGCCAGTCGAGCTGGCATTACCGTGACTGGGTCATCGATGCTTTGAACCGAGATCTACCGTACGACCAGTTCGTCCGGATGCAAATCGCCGGAGACCTGATCGAACCAAACGAATCGGGATATTCCGCGGTCTCGTTTTTGGTTTCAGGAGTGCACAATACCGTTGTCGGTTCCAGTGATCGAATGATCCGAATCGCCAAACAAGACGAACTCGAAGAGAAGATTGGAACTCTCTCGCAAACGTTTCTAGGCCTAACAGCCCAATGCGCCCGTTGCCATGAACATAAATTCGATCCCATCTCTTCCGAGTCTTATTATCGTCTTGCCGCATCTCTCACCGGTGTCGCGCATGGCGAGCGAGAAGTCCTTCAAGACTCTCAGCATGCCCGTGAACAAACTCTCGAAAAACAAAGACGGGAACTGCTCGAACGAGCGTCCTCTCTCGACCAATTGGCTCTCGCTCTTTACGACTCTGCCCCAAATCAACGCAGACCCGATCAACCAAAGAATGAGCGAGCGAATGTCGATTCCCAGCCAGCGGCCAGCATGCCTCTCCCGATCGCCGCATGGAACTTTGAAACTGCAAATGGCAAAACCAATGTGGATCCTTTGGTCGATTCCGTGCATGGGATCAAGGCACAGTTGCACGGGAACGAATCGCGAACGCCTCGGGGCCTGTTCCTCGATGGTCAGTCCTACGCAGCCACAGAAACCGTCGGATTCGATATCGCCGCAAAGACTCTCAGCGCTTGGGTCACGGTCGACCCACTCGAGCAATCAGGGGGTGGGATTATCAGCCTGCAAACACTCGACGGCTCGGTTTTCGACGCAATCGTCTACGGGGAACGGGACGCCAAGCAGTGGATGGCGGGTAGCAATGGGTTTACGCGCTCGCAATCATTCCAAGCACCCCAAGAAGATTCGCCCGCAGACCAGCGCATTCATATCGCGATTCGTTATCAAACGGATGGAACGATCCAAGCTTTCCGAAATGGTGCTCCGTACGGCACACCATACCGGACTTCGGCACAGAACTTTCAAGGGAAAAATTCCCAATTTCTGTTCGGGTTACGCCATGGACCGCCGGGAGGAAATCGCTTTTTCAAGGGCGTCATCCACAGCGCCGCTTGCTTTGATTCCGCGCTGAGCGACGAAGCCATCTCGCAATTAGGTGCATCGCAGTCGCGCACTTGGGATTTGAAGTTCGCGTGGGAAACCATGAGCGAATCGGAGCGTGCAGAACGCCAAGAATTGCGAAACGCACTCGCCGAAATCGATATGGAACTGAAAATCGTACGCTCTCAGATTCGCAAAAAGATCTACACGGTGATCTCGAATACGAACCCGGGTCCCACAAAACTATTGGTACGCGGTGATGTTTATAATGAAGCCCATGAAGTACGTCCTGGAGGGATTGCATGCGTTGGAAACAATCCCAATGACTTCGGACTGGGAAGCGATGCCAGCGATGCCGAGCGAAGGAAATCGCTAGCTGAATGGATCACGAGTGCCAATCGCGCACTCCTCGCCAGAGTCTTGGTCAATCGTGTTTGGCATTACCACTTCGGTTCCGGAATCGTGGATACCCCCAACGACTTTGGCTTTAATGGTGGTCGGCCTTCGCATCCGGAATTGCTCGACCATCTCGCGTCCCGATTTCTCGATGGGGGGATGAAACTCAAGGATCTGCATCGATGGATTGTTCAATCCAGCACGTACCGTCGCTCGTCGGACCTCAACCCCTTGAACATGAACAAGGATTCGAGCAATCGTTGGTTGTGGAGATATCCGGTGCGTAGGCTCGATGGTGAGTCAGTGCGCGATTCCATGCTCAAGATGGCCGGCGTATTAAACCCACAGCGCGGCGGCCCAGGCTATGTCGATGTCGACATTCGAGAAAACAACGGTACCACCTATTACTTCCCCAAGGCCCCTGAGACAGAAGACTGCTTTCGACGGACGGTTTACCGATTCAACCCCAGATGTGAGCGAAGCCCGCTACTCGATGTACTCGATTGCCCAGACCCATCGACCACGGCACCCAAGCGAGCCAATACAACCACACCGCTACAAGCCCTCAGCTTGCTCAATAATCCATTCATCCTTCAAATGTCCGAATCCATCGTTGGACAGCTTCGCCCATCAACGGACGTTTCGCAAAGAACAGATCAGGAATTGGTCCGGCCCCTATTTCGAACCATTCTTCTCCGTGACCCCGATCCCGATGAAGAGATCTATTCTCGGGAGTTGGTTTCCAAGCATGGAGCCATCGCGTTGGCCCGAGCTCTTTGGAACACCAATGAATTTTTAGTCTTGGAGTGATCGATGATGTCCTCAGTCGCGAGCGATGTGATGAATCATTTAGAAAAACCAAACACTCTAGTCGCCTTCGTAAAGACACATGCGAGGATGTCATGAACACCGGGAATACCTCCATGCACCGGAGAGACTGGCTTCAATGGACCCAACGTGGCCTGGGTGCTACAGCAGCGTTGGCGATGCTCGCTCGTGACGGAGTCCTTCGGGCCGCCGACGAGTCGCCATTGAATAACGGGCAAGTCAGAGCGAAACGTGCAATTCAGATTTGCCTCGTTGGAGGTATGAGCCATCTCGATTCGATGGACTACAAACCTGAATTAGATCGTTTGCACGGCAAGACATTGAACACGACCGAGAAACCCGACATTTTCTTCGGACAAATGGGTTTGCTCCGCAAAAGCGATTGGGCCTTTCGACCTCGCGGCTCTTCAGGGTTAGTCCTCTCCGAACTCTTTCCGAAGATCGCTGAACAAGCCGATTTACTGACCGTGGTTCGTTCGATGGTCACCGAATCTGCGAACCATACGCCCGCATTATTTTTTGAAAACAGCGGTTTTGAGTTCAATGGGTTTCCATCCATGGGGAGTTGGCTCTCGTACGGACTCGGATCGATCGCAGACGACTTGCCCGCCTACGTGGTACTTCCTGACGGCCGAGGTGGCCCGAACGGAGGTGCCTCCAACTGGACCAACGGTTTCTTACCGGGCCAGCATCAAGGTGTCTTGTTCCATGCCGGCGATCACCCCGTTCGTGACCTGAACCCTCTCCCCAGGGTTTCTCAAGCTGAAGATGTTGCCACACGCAAAACCATCGATTGGCTCAATCGTCGCAATCGTGAACGTCACGGTGACGAAGACATCCTCTCAGCCCGTATTCAAAGCTACGAACTCGCCGCCAAAATGCAAAGCTCGGTGCCACTGGTAAGCACGTTTGCAGACGAATCTCAGGCGACCAAGGACCTCTATGGAATCGATCACCCCGATACAGCCGATATGGGGCGGCGTTGCTTACTCGGCAGGAGGCTTCTCGAAAAAGGGGTGCGGTTCGTTCAGTTGTATTCGGGTGGACCTATCGGAGGATCTCCACGGGCGAGTTGGGATGCCCATGAAAACGTTCACGAAAACCACTCGATCGAGGCCAAACGCATAGACCAGCCGGTAGCTGCACTTCTAGCGGACCTCAAGGCTCGGGGGATGTTAGGCGATACCTTGGTACTGTTCACCACGGAGTTTGGCAGAACCCCCTTTGCGCAATCAGCCGCGGACATGGCTGGACCAGGACGAGATCATAATCGCTATGCGTTTTCT
>VGZN01000094.1 GCA_016872635.1 Planctomycetota bacterium
AAGCCATCGCGATTGAGTTTGCAGCCAGGGGCGCCTCTTTGTTGTTACACGGACGGAGCAATCTTGCGGGAATCGAGCAAACCGTCAAAGCCATTCAGTTGCTCGAACCGAAGTCCGACGTACACCCATTCAAATTGCAGCGACCAAAAGGGCAGCGAACAGAGGGGCAGACCCGCGTCATCATGGCGGATATTCAATGTCCGCATTCAGCCTACTCTCTTGTCCAATCTGCCTTTGCTTGGAAGGGCTACGTCAATGTTTGGGTTCATGCGGCCGGAGCCGATGTCCTGACGGGGGAGTCTCGCGGATGGAGTTTCGAGCGAAAATTTCGAGAACTATGGGCCACCGATGTCCAAAGCACTCTGATGCTCAGCCGATCGGTTGCCCGCTACATGCTTCACCAAAACCTGCCGCATCGGATGCTACCGTCGATGGTTCATTTGGGGTGGGATCAAGCTGACGAAGGTATGGAGGGAGATAGCGGCCAATACTTCTGCGCCGTGAAATCGGCGGTGAGTGCGTTTTCTAAAAGCCTTGCCAAATCCTACGCCCCACGGATTCGTGTCAACTGTATCCTTCCAGGTTGGATCAAAACGGATTGGGGGGAATCGACATCCGTAGAATGGAGCGAACGCGCGTGCGGTGAGTCGCTCCTCGATCGTTGGGGAACGCCAGAAGATGTGGCCCGCATAACTGCAGCTATCAGTATGGGTGATGGAGAGTTCTTAAACGGACAATCCATTGCGGTAAATGGAGGACGCAATGCTGGTACATGGACAGCTCGCAGCCACGTTACGCATGATCATCGGCCCAATGTCTGGCCACTGTCTTGAGATTCGGCACTCGCAACACGCCGAAATAGCAGATGCGATTTTGGAATTTGGGTATACTACATATCCTTCCAATTCCTTGAAGTATCCTCCAACTTCGATCGTCACGTTCTATGGCCCCGATCCGACGACTTCTCGCTGCGAATCGTAGCGAGATTGCTATCCGTATTTTTCGCAGTGCGCACGAACTAGCGATTCGAACAGTCGCTATTTATTCCCACGAAGATCGATTTGCGCTACACCGATTCAAGGCAGACGAAGCATACCCGATTGGCAAGCCCGGGGAGCCGATTCGGTCGTACTTGGATATCGAAGGAATCGTTCGGCTATGTCGCGATAACAAGATCGATGCCGTTCATCCGGGATATGGATTCCTATCAGAGAATGCCGAGTTTGCTCGCGCTCTGCGAGCGGAGGGAATCATGTTCATCGGGCCGAGCGTCGAAGCCCTTGAGATGCTCGGCGATAAGGTCGCCGCTCGTGAAATCGCCAAAAAGGTAGGGGTTCCTGTACTCGACGGCTCCTCCGCCGCAGTACGCAACCTTCAAGAGGCAATCGAACTAGCGTGCACAATGGGATACCCAATCATGCTCAAAGCATCGAAGGGTGGCGGCGGGCGAGGAATGCGTGTGGTGGAGTCCGAAGACCAATTAGCCACGAATCTCGAACAAGCCCAACGCGAATCGAAGAATGCCTTCGGAAGCGACGAAGTCTTTCTCGAAAAACTGGTTTCACGAGCTCGCCATATCGAGGTGCAAATCCTCGGCGATCAATTCGGCAACTTGATCCATTTGCATGAACGAGACTGTTCCGTACAGCGTCGCCACCAAAAAGTTGTGGAATTGGCACCTGCCCCCAACCTCTCCAAACAAGTGGCGACGCAGTTGCACGAAGCTGCATTGGCCATCGGTCGCGAAGTCGGTTACTACTGCGCTGGCACGGTCGAATTCCTCCTCGATACGGACACCAACAAGTTCTACTTCATCGAGGTCAACCCTCGAATCCAGGTGGAACATACGGTCACAGAAGAAGTAACCGGCATCGACTTGATTCGGTCCCAAATCCTCGTCTCCTGCGGAGAGAAACTCGGCAACCAAGCCCTCGGATTGCCCCTTCAAAACGAAGTCAATGTCGTTGGCAGCGCGATCCAATGCCGAGTCACCACAGAAGACCCGAGCAATCAATTCCGTCCCGATTACGGACGGATCACCCACTACAGAAGCGCCGGCGGGCTCGGTATCCGATTGGATGCAGGTAGTGCCTTCAGCGGCGCTGTGGTGAATCCGTTCTACGACTCTCTGTTGGTCAAAGTCACCGCGCGGGGTCGAAACCTTTCCGAAGCAGCGGGACGGATGGAGCGATGCCTCCAAGAGTTTCGAATTCGAGGGGTGAAAACCAACATTCCATTTTTGATCTCATTGATCACGCATCCAACGTTCCTGGCTGGCGACGCGACCACCCGGATGATCGACAAAACCCCAGAACTCTTTGAACTTCCCAAACGACGCGATCGCGCGACCCGGATACTTAGGTTCATCGCCGACACACTCGTCAATGGAAACAAGCTGGTCGACAACACATCCGTCAAAGTTCGACGGGAACCCGCGATCGCTCCAACGTGCGATTATTCAAAGCCTATCCCAGATGGCTATCGCCAAAAATTCCTCAAACTCAACGCAAAGGACTTCTGCCAGTCGATCCGGAACTCCAAGGAACTTTTGCTGACCGATACGACGATGCGCGACGCGCACCAATCCATCTTGGCAACACGCTTCCGAACATACGACATGCTCAAGGTCGCTGATGCCTATGCTCGGCTCGCCCCCGAATTATTCTCTCTGGAAATGTGGGGGGGAGCCACCTTCGATACCTCGATGCGTTTCCTTAGAGAAAGCCCATGGCAACGACTGGCCGACCTCCGAGAAAAGATCCCCAATCTCTTGTTCCAGATGCTTCTTCGAGCATCGAACGCCGTCGGTTACACCAATTACCCCGACAATATTGTTCGAGCGTTCGTGAAAGAAGCTGCATTTGCCGGTGTGGATATCTTCCGCGTTTTCGATGCGCTCAATTGGACCGAAAACATGCGAGTCGCCATGGATGCCGTCGTCGAATCGGGCATGATTTGCGAAGCAGCGATTTGCTACACGGGTGATATCCTCAATCCAAAACGGCAGAAATACTCCCTCAAGTACTATGTCGACCTCGCAAAAGAACTGCAAAGAATGGGGGCACATATCCTCGCCATCAAAGACATGGCAGGACTCTGCAAGCCTGCGGCAGCGAAACTGCTGGTATCCACTCTTCGACAAGAGTTAGATATTCCCATCCATTTCCACACCCACGATACAGCGGGTATCCAAGCTTCCTCCATCCTGAACGCCGCCGAAGAGGGACTGGAAATCGCCGATGGTGCGGTCGCATCGATGTCAGGTGGAACTTCCCAAGTCAACTTAAACACGCTGGTTGAAGCGCTACGGTTTTCGAAACGAGAGAGCCGCCTCGATACCGATGCCCTTACACAGCTATCCGAATACTGGAAATCAGTACGGCAGTTCTATGCACCATTTGAAGGGGAGTCGCTAGTCGCAGCTGGAGATCTCTATCAGCATGAAATGCCGGGCGGCCAGTACACGAATTTGTACCAACAAGCCAAAGCGCTCGGACTGTCGCACCGCTGGGACCAAGTCTGCAAAATGTACGCAGCGGCTAACGAAATGCTCGGAGACATCGTCAAAGTCACTCCTACGAGCAAGGCGGTTGGCGATCTGGCCCTGTTTATGGTCGCCAACGATTTAGCCGCAGACGATGTGGCCAATGGGGTTCGCGAGTTGGCGTATCCAGGCTCCGTCTTGGATCTGGTCGGCGGTATGATGGGACAACCCCCAGGTGGATTCCCTGAGAAAGTCAAACGCGCCATCCTTCGAAACAATCCAGAGGTGTCAGCAAGGCCCGGTGAGACGCTCCCAGATCATGACTTCGCGGCAACCGAAAAACATCTCGAGGCGAAGATCGGACGCGTTCCCACCATGCAAGAAACGGTCACCAGCGCGTTGTATCCCAAAGTGTTCGATGAGTTTGTGACTCACCTGAAGGACTACGGCGATGTATCGCTTTTGCCTACCCCGATCTTCTTCTACGGTCCAAGCCTCGGTGAGGAGTTTTCAGTCGATATCGAATCAGGAAAACGATTGATCATCAAATTCCTCGCCGTGGGTGAACCCCGTCCAGATGGTGTACGAACCGTCTTCTTCGAATTGAACGGACAACCCCGCGAAGTCGAAGTCGTCGATCGCTCCATCGAAACCAAGGCCGCGAAACGTACCAAGGCGGATCCAAACGATCCGACCCATGTTGCAGCAGCCATGCCCGGCATGGTCATCGGTGTTGCGATCACTCAAGGCGCAAAAGTAACCAAGGGACAAAAGCTCCTTTCGCTCGAAGCTATGAAAATGGAAACCGTCCTCAATGCAGAAAGAGATGGAGAAGTTGCCCAACTCCTCGTCCAATCAGGTAGCCAAGTTGAAGCGGGCGATCTGTTACTGATTCTCAAGTGATCCCATGCCGTATCACGGCGATGTGTTAGCGCGATGTGTTAGCGAGATGCATCGCCAAGATACAACCAGATATAAGAGACATCAACCTATCGTTCCGCGTTGCTTTGGGTAAGGCTATCGATCGAGTTGAAGCAACTCTTCGGCTCTCGCCGAGGATTGCGCAAACAACCCCGCATTGGACGATCGCTTCAAGTCTTCATCGTACGTTGGAATCATCTGCTTCATTCGCGCATGCCCGTCGGGCGAATGCAACAACTGCGGCAAGCAACTTTTGATCACTTCGAGTGCGATGCTGACCGATACCGATGCGCCTGGCGAAGCCCCTAATAACGCCGCAAGTGATCCACCTGCGGCACGAAAGACTTCGGTCCCAAAGTATACGGCACCGCGATCCTCTTTTTTGATCGTTTGAACCCGAATACCAGCGTCGATCAATTTCCAATCTTGCGGGTTGGCCAACGGATAAAACCCTCGCAACGCTGCCATGCGGTGATCCATACTCTGCAACGCTTGACCGACGAGGTACCTAACCAACGCCCGGTTGTGAATCGCCGAGCGCAGCAGGGTAGTGATGTTGCCGTATCGGACCGAACTTGGAAGGTCTGTCCATCGACCACTATTCTTGAGGAATTTCGTCGTCCAAGAACCAAAAGGGCCGAACATCAACTGCCTTCTACCATCCAGCCTCCGAACATCGAGATGGGGCGCGCCGAGGCTAGGAGACGCGGGTGGAGTTGTGCCATAAACTTTCGCATCATGCCGATCGCAAACAACCGGGTTGTCGCACACCAGCCACTGCCCACCTATCGGAAATCCACCGAGCCCTGCAACTTCGGGCAAACTCGCAGTTTGAAGCAATGGCAGACTCCCTCCGCCAGCACCTACAAATACAAATCGAGAGCGATGCAAAATTGTCTCACCAGTCTCGACGCATTGGACCACTAGCTCCCAACGATCCCCCACATGCCGTAACCGAACAACGCGATGCCCTGTTGCGATGTTGCATCGATCTTGCGCGGCAAGCCAGCGAAGCAATTCACGAGCAAGATCGCCGAAATTCACTTCGGTACCACTCACTACCCTTGTCGCAGCGACCGGCCCGGCGTCTCTGCCTTCCATCACCAGTGGTGCCCAATCCCCGATGAGCGCGCCATCTAGCGTCAACTCCATCGTTCGAAAGAAATGATGCTCCACCATTGCCGCGTGGCGATCCCGAAGGAAATCGACGCCGTCCGCACCATGCACAAATCCGATATGCGGAACTGTATGGATAAAACTCTTAGGATCTCCAACCATACCACTCGCAACCGCATAACTCCAAAATTGCTTCGAGTGTTCGTACTGCTCAAAGATCCCTAACGCCCGATCTACCTTAACACTTCCATCAGCTTCACGAGCCGGAGTATAGCTGATCTCACATAGGCCTGCGTGGCCCGTACCTGCGTTGTTCCAGCCGTCAGATGACTCCTGAGCTATCCCGTCGGCAACCTCGAAGACTTGGACCGACAAGCCTGGATCGAGACGTTTCAACATAGCAGCAAGGCTCGCCGACATGATCCCGCTGCCGATCAAGACGATATCGGAATCTGGAAAATGCATCGAATGAATCCCAATCACTGCTGAAATACTTGAAGCAACTTATCTCGTGTTTTTTCCCACGAATCCGCGGTTCGTTCGAAATCAACTTCCGCCCAACGAATGCCATCGATGTCAATCCGTGATTCTTCTCTGGAAGTTGGCCATAATGGGAAATGAGCGCTACTGCTCAATGTCAATCGCGATTCGATTTTCTCGCTGCTCAAATAGTCAACAAGCGAACCTGCTGCGATCGGATGGGGGGACTTATGAATCACCGCAAGCGTATTGGGCAAGAATAACGTTCCAAATCCTCCGTCGTACTGATCGGGAAACACCATGGCAACTGGCTTTCCATTCTCTTTTTCAATGATCGCGTCGTCCGTATCTGTCAGGCCCCAATCAAGCTCACCTGACGCAACCGCCAATGCAACTTGTTTATTACCCGCCAGCACCACTCCATTCGATTTCACATCCGTAATCCACGAATCCCAATCCCCGCTATCATCCAACGCATTCTTGGTAGTCGCTAATACCGCCATGTGCGTTGCCGTTGTTCCATAAATGGGAAATGCAAGACCGCATTTTCCTTTCCATTTTGCATCGGCTAATTCAGAAACTCGACTCGGCCACCCAGCGGGGTCATCCCCCAATTTCTCGGTATTGACGAGAAGTACTCGCGCACGTGCCGCAAAACCGATCCATGTGCCATCTTTGGCTCGATACCCTTTAGGCCAATCGCTCGGGATCGACCATCGCCGCGGTTGAAGGAGGCCTTGCTTCTGCAATCGTATCGTATGAAGGATTTCATTATTCCAAAACACATCGCATCGAGGTTGCGTTTTTTCTTTCTCGATCCGAGTTACCAACCCTAGCGTCTTCGATGCTTCGACGTCAAATTGACGGACCACTTCGGTTCCAGGATTTACCCGCTCGTATGCATCTAAGATCGGCGCAGCATATTCGCGGTCCGATGCGCAGTACAAAACAGCGGCATCTTCTTTCCTTGCTACGCATCCACACAACCCGAACGCGAGCAGACATCCGACCAATCGATTCCACATTTTTAGTGCTTGGGTACAAGAGTAAAAGTTGACAAGCGTAGCGAGACCGTCATTTTTGCCGTGTGCCATCTTAACGGATTACCAGAAATCGCAATTCCTTTCCAGTATCCCGCACGGAATACTGGTGCCTACCGAGGGGCTCATTGGAACGCGTGACTGCAGTTGCAGGAATACTCTTTGAGCTACGACGGGATGGCCCTACAATCGTTACCAACCGCAAATTCGACTCTCACGAGGCGAACCAGCCGTCGGAAACTCTCGAATGTGGATACTTCCTAGTCCCGATCGAACTAGGCTCAAAAAGAACGTGAGTTGCCACAACGATGGCAAACGATTCTCATGATTCCTTTCCCCCAGTGGCGAGGTTAACTCGTGTGAGTTTTCCTCGCCATTTTTGTTGGATGGAATAAAAAACTGCTCCCACAAACGATGTCGCGGGAGCAGTTTCAAATTTCAAACGGAGATTCACGGGCAACTATTTACGTGCTACCGTCCGGCTCTTGGTCGCACCCTTAACCGGCTTGGAATCCTTTACTACTTTGGCAGTTGGAGCAACTGCTGGGTAACGCAGGGCGGCTTGTGCCGCTGCCAAGCGCGCAATTGGAACTCGGAATGGACTGCAACTGACGTAGTTCAATCCGATCGTGTGGCAGAACTCGACCGACGATGGGTCACCGCCGTGCTCGCCGCAGATACCGATCTTGAGATCGTTGCGCGTCGAACGTCCCTTTTCGACACCGATCTTCATCAGTTGTCCAACACCGGTACGATCAATCGAAGCGAATGGGTTCGCCTTGATGATTTCCAAACCTTGATAGGCTGGCAAGAAGGAACCGGAGTCGTCACGGCTCATTCCCAAACATGTTTGGGTCAAGTCGTTGGTACCGAAGGAGAAGAACTCGGCCGACTCGGCGATCTCATCTGCGGTAACCGCGCCACGAGGCACTTCGATCATCGTACCGACATGGTAGGCGAACTTCTTGCCAGTCGCCTTCATGACTTCAGCAGCGACGCGATGAACGATTTCGACTTGGAGATCGAGCTCTCGCTTGAAACCGACCAATGGCACCATCACCTCTGGCTTGACCTTGACACCTTCCTTGAGCACGTTCGCAGCGGCTTGGAAAATCGCGCGAGCTTGCATCTCGGTGATTTCAGGACGCAGGATGCCAAGGCGGCAACCACGGAAGCCGAGCATCGGGTTGAACTCGTGGAGTTCATGAACCATCTTGGCAACTTCAGCCACGGTGGTACCGAGTTGCTTAGCAACTTCCTCTTGGCCCTTCTTGTTATCAGACTGCGGTAGGAACTCGTGCAACGGTGGATCAAGCAATCGGATGCATGCTGGCAACCCATCGAGAGCTCGGAAAATTCCTTCGAAGTCTTTTTGTTGGTAAGGGAGCAATTTGGCAAGGGCGCTCTTTCGGGCATCCTCACTCTTCGCGAGAATCATTTGCCGAACCGCAATGATTCGGTCCCCTTCGAAGAACATGTGCTCGGTTCGGCACAATCCAATACCTTCAGCACCGAACGCAACTGCGTTGAGCACTTGATCAGGTTGGTCAGCGTTCGTTCGCAAGCCAAGCGTACGGTACTTGTCGGCCAGCTTCATGATGAAGTCGTAGTACTGGAAGACCTTGCTATCCTTCGGCTTGAGGGTCTTGCCAACCAAGACTTGCTTGAGTTCGCTGTCTGCTGTATCGATCTTACCGTGGAATACTTCACCGGTCGTTCCGTTGATGCTGATTGGCTCACCTTCCTTGATGGTGACCCCTTTGCACTTCAGAACACCTTTGTGGTAATCGATTTCGATATCGCCGGCACCGGCGACGCAAACCTTGCCCATTTGCCGTGCGACCAACGCTGCGTGGCTCGAAACACCACCGCGGGCCGTCAAAATCCCATCGGCAGCGATCATCCCGCGAAGATCTTCTGGGCTGGTTTCGATCCGTGCCAAGACCACATGTTGGCCTTTAGCAGCCAATTCTTCAGCTTTACCTGCGGTGAAAACCACAGCCCCCGAAGCAGCACCCGGGCCAGCTGGCAAACCGATCGCGAGCATTCGGCCTTCCTTCTTCGCCTTGTCGTAGGCCTTTATATCGAAGATCGGCTGAAGCAATTGGTTGAGAGCCTCTGGATCCCCAGACTTGATCGCATGCTCTGGGGTCATCAGCTTTTCTTTCACCATGTCATGAGCGATCTTGACATAGGCGAGTGCGGTTCGCTTCCCGTTCCGCGTTTGAAGCATGTACAGCTTCTTGTTCTCGATCGTGAACTCGAAGTCTTGAACGTCGCCAAAGTTCCGTTCGAGCGTCTTGCGCACTTCCACCAATTCCTTGAATGCAGCGCCGAGGATTTTGTCCTTGGCCATATCAGCGATCTTCAATGGTGTACGAACGCCGGCCACGACGTCTTCCCCTTGAGCATTGACCAAATACTCACCGTAGAAGACGTTTTCGCCGTTGGCAGGGTCACGCGTGAATGCAACGCCGGTAGCGCAGTTATCACCCATGTTTCCGAACACCATGCTCTGAACGTTGACCGCAGTACCCCACTCATCGGGGATTCGGTACTTTTGGCGGTACAGAATCGCTCGTTCGTTCATCCATGATCCGAAAACGGCGGTCACTGCGCCTTCGAGTTGCTTCATTGGCTCGTTCGGGAATGCCTTGCCCGTTCGATCCTTAATGAGCTTCTTGAATCGCTTGACCAACTCCTGCAGGTGCTGGGCGGTCAACTCGGTGTCTTGCTTAACTCCGACTTCCTTCTTCAAGCCATCCATCACTTCATCGAACGGCTCGTGATCGTTCTCGTTCTTCTTCTGAACACCCATCACCACGTCGCCATACATCTGAATGAAACGACGGTAGGAGTCCCAAGCAAAACGTGGATTGTTCGTCGCTGCGGCGAGGCCTTCGCAGGCTGCATCGTTGAGTCCCAAGTTCAGAATCGTGTCCATCATGCCGGGCATCGAGTCACGTGCACCCGATCGCACCGAGACGAGCAGCGGATTCTTCACATCCCCAAATTTCTTGCCCGACTCCTTCTCAAGCCACTTCACAGCCTTTTCCAGTTCCGATGGAAGCTCGGCTGGGTACTTGCGACCGTTCTTGTAATAGTTCACGCAGACTTCCGTCGTGATCGTGAATCCTGAGGGCACAGGCAAACCAATCTTGGTCATCTGAGCCAGATTGGCTCCCTTCCCCCCCAAAAGAGCCTTCATGTCCCCGCTGCCATCGGTTTTAGATTTACCGAAGAAATAGACCAACTTGTTTGCCATAGCCGAATGCAACGCTCCAAAAATTGTGCGAAAATCGTGGGGGTATTTCCGGTCCCCAGAACCGTCCTAAAGCTTCAACAAAAGCGGGCAAAAGTTTAAAGGGGACCTCAAAAATCGTCAATCACCTCGATGCACCTCCTCCGTTTGTCCCGACGATGACCGCCAATCCAAATTCACCAACACGGGTACAAACCCAGTCCGACCCCGAGCGCCGAGTTCCCGATTTCTGGAAATCGATCTTCGATGGCCCAGACTCTGCGTTCCCGCTTGATGACCAAAAGGGGGGCGTTGACTTAACGGCTTCTATCGAATCGGATGCAATGCCCAAAGTTCAAAAATGCGTCATTCGCGACGAATCAGCCGACCTGCCACTTGAGCGGGGGATGCTTAAGGAGATCGCGAATCCTGAGTCAGACACCTTTGCAATGAAGGTTTTCCGATCGGCCCGCCGCGACACTTCTCCGTCGGCAACCGCCGACACCGTACTTGTCGCCATGATGCAAAATCGTGACCGAGTGTGGCTTGCATTCCCCATCACCAATTTTTCAGGCAGTTCCCCATTCCCAAGGAACCTCGCTTCCCCTTCGACGAACTCAGCCGATCCATCCAAAAGCTTGGAGCCAGTACTGTCAGGACGAACAAACAGCGAGGAACAGGAACCAACACCCATCCGCGGACCAAGCATTTCATCGATGGTTCCTCGAGAATCCTGGAATACGATGCTTCCCACGGTGGCATTCCTCCCTGACGACAGCCCACTGAGGAGCTTGCATGTAAAGGAACTAGACGATCTCGAAGAAGCACTCGAACAATCCAAACTCCTTATTTCGGACAATACTCTTTGGCATGCGATTCCATCAACGTCTTGGACGACCGCCGCTATGCCGCTGGCCGAAACTCATCAACCACCCTTATCCATCCTTCAAGACTGGCAACGGCAATTCCGCGATATCGCATCACGAACTTCCACTCCGAAAAACACATCCACTCCCAGAAATCCTGATGAGACAAGTTCGGCTGGTACAAACATATCGAGCACCACGAACCCAGCGTGTGAGAACACGTCGCAACCAACCTCACTTCTCGCCCCCCATCCCGGTCCATTCCCAGACTCTCCCTGCCATTACCTTCTATCGATTCACGGTCTGATTTTCCCAATTCGAGCACTCCATGAAGAACTGCTTCGCTCGCTAGCTATCCCAATGGAGCAACCGCAAATCGATTGGCTTTTGGCTTGGGGAGAGCAACCTGTTGAAATCGAATGGCCCGAGTTCCACGCACCTACCGAATACTTACCGACAGCAGGACCCTCGAAGTCCACGTCAAAGGCGTCATCAACGACTCTAGCAAAAACGCCAACCAGCCGACCTCGCCCATCAATAACCAAGAATCTACAGAAACTTAACCGTCCGCGATGGGTGTTCGCTGCAGTCGCCGCCACCTTGGCTGCCGTCAGTCTCCTGTTTTACTCGCGTGTGTTTACGGCAACGCCCAAAACAAAAGTATCCGCACCCGCGACTGGCAAAGACGAACTCGCTTCGAGCAGCCAATTTGAATTAACTAGCAGGAATAATAGCCACACTGAATCCAGCGAACTTACTGCCAGTGAACTTACTGACATAGCCGAGAGGTCCGAGATTCATTCGGCCGAGATAACAGCGACGCCCGCATTGGCACCAAGCGATGCATCCTTAGGGTTTTCTCCCGATCAAATAGTCAGTCAATCCTTGGCAAAGTCTGCGATATCGAACAACTCCTCATCGGCAATCCGAGGGCTGGACCAACCCACCTCCGAATTGGTGCACCCGGATCCGTTAGCCTTTGAGAATAAGACCATGGGAGGAGAACTCGCTGGGGACGCAGCACCCTCCAGCACAAGGGCTAATGATGCACCGAACTCGATCCTGCCAGCGGGTGCCGCTGGCGTTGCTCCATTGGCTGTCGATGAAGAACTGGTCATTAATCCAGCTCTCGAAGACCGTCGTTTCGCTATCCCTGCCACCAAAGCGTTCCAGCGTGTGGAACTCAAAACCGGCCGGCAAACGGACAAGGTCGAGACTGAGTCCATGTCTAAAAGTAGCCCCTGCTGGGCCCAATTGAAACTTTCCGATGAAGCCATCGACGAATTGGAGATACAGCCTTCTGAGTTCGAGATTGCGTTATCCGATGCGCCTGCGAAATGGCGGCTAACCCTCGACGATGTTGTTCCGGAACTGCATGTCTACCTGCTCACCAAACCAGGCCGGCGATGGTTTCTCATGGTCCAAGTCGGTGTCTATTTCCCGGGCGATACACAGCCAACTCCCCTCGGTCGCGACGATGCAGCCAATGTTGTGTTGAAGCTTCAGGCCCACCAGCAATGGCTTTCCCAATCGATCGACGTTCTCCGAAACTCCCCCTTTCCCAAACGAGTCCCGGGACGTCCCGATGTTTTCACGCAAACTCGGGACCTGCAATCGCAGCAAAAGGAAACGAAAAAGGCGTTGGAGCAGTGG
>VGZN01000095.1 GCA_016872635.1 Planctomycetota bacterium
TGAGATCACCTTCACTTCGTTGGACAGGTTGCAAGCGACTTGCCTCCTCTCCACTGCGTATTCCCAGACTGATTCGCTTTATTTCCAACAACCTAGATGTTTTCGGAACCATCGCTGGTTGGCTTGAGGGTTTCGTTTGGTATCTTGAGCCGACCCACACGGATCGGTTTTCTTGGTACTCGCATTTTCAGGATGGTTGGGGGATGCCGTGACAAAGCGATGGATATTCCGAGGTCATGATTCCGGGGACATTCTAAAACTCTCTGAGGAAGCTCGATTGGACCCTTTGGTGTCTCATTTGCTCTGGGCTCGGGGACTCACGGATACCGTTGCTATCAAGTACTTTCTGGAATCCAAGTTTTCTGAACTTCGAGATCCAGGATTACTCCCTGGGGTTGATGCGGCTGCAAAACGAATCCTACAGGCAGTCGAAGCAAACGAGCCAATCACCATCTACGGCGACTACGATGCCGATGGCATGACCGCCACCGCGATCATGCTGAACTGCCTCGAGATGCTCGGCGCCGATGTGGACTACTTCGTACCTAATCGACTCGAAGATAGTTATGGACTAAGCCATGAAGCGATAACACGCCTGGCACAGTTAAAGCGGAAACTGATTATCACCGTCGACTGTGGGATAGGTGCCATTGCCGAGGCGAATGCGTGCCGCCAGTTCGGCATGGATTTGATCATCACCGATCACCATCGATCCGGCGAGCAACTACCCGACGCTGTAGCAATCGTTCACCCAAAGCTACCCGGGTCCGAGTATCCATTCGCCGGCTTATGCGGCGCAGGGGTTGCTTTCAAACTGGCATGGAGGCTCTGCCAACTAACCTCCGGAGCAAAAAAGGTAAACGATCGGCATCGAGAGTATCTTTTTTCGGCAATGACCTTGGCTGCAATCGGTACGGTAGCCGATGTTGTGCCGCTTCTCGACGAAAATAGAATCCTTGTGCGCACCGCTCTTGGACTCATGCAAAAGCATTCCCCGATCGGCCTGTCGGCCTTATTGATGCAAACAAAACTGCAGGCCAAATCGTCCTTGTCCGCAGAAGACATCGCATTCACCTTGGCACCGCGACTCAACGCGGCAGGTAGACTCGGACAAGCCCAACTCGGTGTGGAATTATTGACCACTCGCGATCCCCAACGAGCCCAAACGCTCGCTCAGTATTTAGAACGTCTCAATAGCGATCGCGAGTCCCTGGAACGAAGCATCTCGCTAGCCGCAACCAAGCAAGCCAAGGAACAATACGATCTCAATATAGAACCCGCTTTGGTACTCCATTCACCCGGTTGGCATTTGGGGGTGATCGGCATCGTTGCGAGTCGCATGGCGGATAAATTCAATCGTCCGGTTGTGATCATTTCCGTGGATCCCACTGGACAAAAACATGCAACGGGAAGCGGCCGATCTGCAGGACTCGTCAATCTCTACGATGCCTTCGAAGCATGCCGAGATCACCTGGTCGGGTGTGGGGGCCATGCTGCCGCTGCAGGCCTGCGCATCGACGAGCGAAAAATCCCAGAGTTTCGAGAGGCGTTCTGCGACCATGTCCGAAAAGAACTCGAGGGTCGCGATCCTCAATCAACATTGACCGTCGATGCCGAGTCGTCCTTCCAACAACTGAATCTGCACACCGTTTCGATGATTGAAAGCCTCGCACCGTTCGGCGCTGGAAACCCACGACCAATCCTGGTAGCTAGCGACGTTGAACTGCATGAGCCTGCCAAACTTTTCGGCCAAGGGGAACGGCATGTTGGGATTCGGTTTCGGCAGCATGGAACCATCCTGCGTGCTGTCGTATTCTCCCAACCAGAATGGGCTGAACAAATCAACTCCCACCAAGGCAACTTCGATTTGGCATTTCGACCGACAATCAACGAGTTCAACGGCATGAGAAAAGTCGAAATTCAATTGATCGATTGGAGAGTCTCTAGGCAGTCGGCTCCCCCACCTAAGGATCGCAGCGTGAACACGATCCCTCAAACGGACCCGTTATAGACCGAGAAGATTACGGAGCGACTCATCGAGCGAGGAAAATCGGAAACGATATCCAGATGACAATAACCTCGGCGTTATCACTCGAGTGCTGGCCAGTAAGAGGGGCCCCGCCATTTCGCCTAGCAACATATTCATTGCAAAGGCGGGTGCTGGCATGCATGCGGGTCTAGACAAGACTTTCGCGAGCGTCTTCGCAAAATCGCTGTTGGTAGGCACCTCCGGCGAAGCCACATGGAAAGGCCCTTCGCACGCCGATTGCACCGCCAAATGAATAAGGATGCTTGCTGCGTCGTCGATATGTACCCAAGGCCAGTACTGTTTTCCGCTTCCGATTCGACCTCCTACCCCCAACCGAAATGGCGGTAGCAACTTCGAGAGCGCCCCAAACTTAGGATGCAACACTACTCCCATCCGAGCAATGGCAACACGTCGAGATGATTTGCCAGCCGTTCTGTTCCCATAAGCCATGGCAGCTGACTCCCACTCTCTTGCGACATCCGATAGGTAACCTGTACCAGCAGGCGTTGTCTCGCCACAAATTTCCTCCCCTCGATCCCCAAATATCCCTATTCCAGATGCCGAAACCATTGCTTTTGGCGGGGCATCAAGTCGACCGAGCCCCTCGATCAATTGCATGGTTCCTGCAACACGGCTATCCCGAATTCGTTGCTTGACCGAAGAGGACCACCGCCTATCTGCAATTCCATACCCTCCCAAATGAATCACGGCATCTAGCCCTTCCAATCGATGCTGATCCTCACGCGTGCCTTCTTGCAACTGCGCCGTGATAACCCCGGTCGGAAACCGAACCCCGACATTCAAACTCTCAGGCCTTACGATCCGAATAACCTCAAAGCCAAGTACCGACGCCAACTCGCAAACCCTCCGACCGATCAGGCCGGTTGAGCCTGTCACGGCAATTCTAAATGGAGCTACCGATCCATCCCTGCTTGCCGCAATCGATTCGCCAAACGCGATATCGTCGGAGGTGATACGATGCCGAAAACGAAACATCGATTGAAGTTTCGCGCGTACCCAGAGCAACGCGAGATTGCTTACCGGAGCAAGCGGCAATTCAAAGTCGATCCGATCTGTGAGCTGACTGCAATCAGCCCCAACATCCGAAAACTCATGCCGATGGACCCATTGGCGAAACGGGCCATCCCTGAGCTGGTCGACGAAGAGAACGTCTTTAACGAACTCAACATGCTCAGCTTTCCAGGTTTGATGGATTCCGAATTGTCGATTAGAAATCCGCACCACCGAGCCCGGGGCTAGAGAATCAGCGCTCTCAACCACGCTTACCGATTCCCACGGTGGAATCAAGCGATCGATAGCCCCTGGGGCCTCGTGATAATGAAACAGCGCCGAACGCGAACATGAGAATTGGTGCGAAGCGCTGAAGGATGACATACCGTCGGTTATACGTCTGACTCGGGGAGCGAGGAG
The DNA here is from genome assembly GCA_016872635.1 of Planctomycetota bacterium. Lineage (GTDB taxonomy): Bacteria > Planctomycetota > Planctomycetia > Pirellulales > Pirellulaceae > JBKCUI01. The sequence continues at coordinate 3,461 of VGZN01000095.1, forward strand.
AGTTCTGCCATATCTCGAAGTTTGTCGAGCGCCCTCTTTTCGAGCTGCCTAACTCGCTCCTTGGACACCCCTAGTTTATCAGCAAGCCGCTGGAGGGTTTGGATGCGGCGGTGCCCACCCAAGGAAAATCGGGCGCGGATAATCAGCTTTTCGCGTCGATCGAGTCGATCGAGCATGGTTGACAATCTACCGCGAAGCTCCTGCCAGCGTTCCTCGCTCATCGAAGGAGACCGATGCTCGTCGCTGATGTCGATACCTGGTTCGTGGACACTCAGCGTCACTCGCTGACGTTCCTTTTGTTTGTCCATTACCCGGCGGTATGAATTTCTTCGCACGACTTGAGTCGCATACGTACTGAATCGAAACCCGAGCCCCACATCGAATTTGTCGACAGCGCGGAGTAAAGCGACGATACCATCGCTCAAAAGATCATCAAACGAGTTCTGAACGTTCACAAACTTCTTCACAATCGAAATTACGAGTCGCATGTTCGACTTCACCATGCGATCCCGATACCAGTCCGCCGCCTTCAGAAGTGCCTCGATCCTCCGCACCGTCCAGCAATCGGGAGAATCCAAGGAGAGTTCTTGGCGAAGTTGGTTCGCACGGAACTTCAAATAGTTCATTCGACTGAAAACGACGTGCTCTTCTTCTGCGGTTAAAAGCTTTGCTTCGCACAATCGGGCCAAGTGCGGTGGGAGATCTGGCGTCTTCGTCCGGTTCATGGTGTCCCCTAAATCCGGAAGCAACATGCCGTCTTCGAAAATACTTGACGATGCATCAGGGGCAAAGAAATCACCACGCCCCATGAACTCAATCTCTTCCGATAACAGTCGCCGAACCGACCTGGACAAAACCTCAGGAGATTTGATCTCCGGAACCACAAGCTGGCAGTAGTGAACAAAGGAACCCTCCAAGGGCTTGGACGAGAACGTTCCTGGCAACTTCGATGCCCGAGCCCGAGCTACCTTGCTCTCGCCGTGTGCATCCGAACACGTCGGCTCTACCTTGGCCTTGGCAATGCGTACCCCTTTTGCCGTTCCAATCGACTTCGCGGTCCGTTTCGATTTCTCGATCAACTGCACCATTTCACAATTCCCACATCTGAAAGCTTTAGATTTCTGTTGTCGACGAGACCCGAGGTCACGCCACACGCGAACGTTTTTAAAACCGCCAAATCGTTCAATTCGTTCACGCATGACCGTTATATCGTTCGTGCAGGGAATGATCAAGCTGAGGAAGATAATTTTCCCGAAATCTCCAAAGCGGCCAAAAACCTGGGAATAAAAGGGTTTTTCCGAGAACACGCCTTGAAGAAAATCGAAACTGCGGTCTACAATTAGGGTGAACGTTTCTCTCACGCAGAGAAATGAGAAAACGTTCAAGCGTTTAAAATCGGTCAAGCATCCAGATTACGGTCGAATTTTAGGTAGCTTGCAGGGGTCCACCAGGTTGGAAAACACCTTCAGTCCAAAACAGGTTGCGCAGGCACTCCAGGTGAGTGAATCCTCGGTGAAGCGATGGTGCGACCGCGGCGTTATCCGCACGGACAAAACGCTCGGTGGACATCGCCGCATACCGCTAGAACACCTTCTTGAGTTTCTTGAGTCAACCAACCGACGGATCATCGACCCCACCGCGATCGGCCTCAATGCGACTCGGCAACTCGCTCGCGATGAACTCGCACGACTAACCGAAAATCGGGATGCGGGGCTAGGATCCGATCCTGACAGCGACACAGCTTTGAGAGAGCAATTCCAGAGGGCACTTTTGGCAGGAGACGAATCGCAGTGTCGCAAAGCGATCAGCTCCTGGTACACGATCCACGGTGGAATGGCATCCGTTGCCGACGATCTTCTCGCTCCGACACTCCATTCCGTAGGCGAATTGTGGGAATGCGGTCGCGCGGAGGTTTACCAGGAAAGACGAGGATGCGAAATTTGTATTCGCCTGATCCATGAGCTTCGTCGCCTGGTGCCAGAGCCGAACTCAACAGCCCCTTTAGCGATGGGAGGAACCTCGGAAGGGGATCACTATCAGGTCGCTAATCAATTGATCGAAATAATATTCCGCGAAGCAGGCTGGCGAACCATCAGCCTGGGTTCAGGCGTACCTTTCAGCAGCATGCTGGCTGCGGCTCAGAAGTACATCCCTAAAGTCTTTTGGCTGAGCGCTTCATTCTTAGATAACGAGCACGACTTCCTAAGCCGCTTCCAATCATTCTCTCATCAACTACCGCAGGGAACGATGTTGGTTGTTGGGGGCCGAGCTCTTAGTGATCAAGTCCGTCCCAAGATGAAGTTTGCGGCGCATTGCGATAGCATGCACCAATTGTCGACACTCGCACGAAGCATTCTCACTTCAGACCTGAACAACTTGAGCTGAGAAGCACCGTCTGTGAGCCCCTTGCAATCAAACGGCCGCAGGCTGCCTTCTTACGTCTACCCAAACACCGTTTGCTACCTTCCGAGTGGCAATGTCAGCAGTGGAGACTTCGCCTCGGTCGACTGCAACTCCAACCTCGAAACCTCGAGCAACAGCGCAAATGTCGCTTTCGATTCTCGATCGCGTTGATCGATGTAATACCAGTGATCGCGATACTTCACCGCCACATAAGCGCATTCAGGTGGTTTCTTAGTCGCGCATGAATAGACTCGAAAAAGCCCGCCGAGTACTTCCTGCCAGTCAAATTCCTTCCCATCATAGCCACACGTTTGTGGTGCGAGTCGCTTGCGACGGTGCACCTCGGGCACGTCAACACCGTGGGAAACAAAGAATAGGACTTGAAGCAGTGATCGCGTCTCAAGATCCAACGCACTCATTCCATCGCCGGACTCCAAACGAGTGTACGGAGCTAATTTCTCCGCAGTTATATCGAACGAATCTAAAGTTGGATCCAAGTGAAACGCCTGGCAGAAAACGCTCCAAGCAGGGTCGCTCGACGCTTCCTTAGAGGCCTTGAGCACTGGCTGCACTTCATGGCGCACCAACAAATACCCTTCATCTGACCTCTTTAGTTCCAGATCATTTCGCGCCGCACCGATGGCATCCGTGACGACGTCTTTTTCCGAAATAAACGGACCCGCGACAACGACTTCACGGTCTTCATTGAACAAGGTTATCAGCTGCTTGTCTTGCAACTGCTGCAACGCCAGGACCCTATCTAGGAAATCCGCGTAGACAGGTGGATCTGCAGGAGTTGGTCCGCTCGCAGTCTCCGCATTGGAAACCCAATTGAGGTTTTCAAGATAGAGCCGAAACACAGTGGAGATCGGCCAAGTGGTCTTCGACAAATAGATTGCACCCTCTAACGACACAGGGGTAAAGAGTCGCCTCGTAAACGCTTCATCATCGAGTGGAGTATAACTGAGCGTCGGACGAGACGTTCTCGACACTTCCGCTTGCGGCCACACCGACCCGCGATAGCTTCCGACATCTCCAGCTCCCGCAGAGGTAAAGAACGGGACAGCTTGCAAACCCGCTACTAATTCTTGCTGATCCGCGATACTTGATATCGACAAACTGCTAGGAGTATCGGTGTATCGCAGCCTAACAATATTAAGAAGGAATTGCTGCTCCGATGTAGACTTGACAGCGTCATTGTATCGCAATCGTGTTTGCATAAGAGACCTGGGCCCAAACGAGCACCCTAATAGGCTCGCAGCCAACACGATCAACTTTGCTAGCGTTCTACATCGCCCCAGGATCAATGCAGATACGACATTCCTAGACCCTGCCATGACACGATGTATCGACTGCATGGAATCCGCAGGCAAGGAAAAGATAATGGAAACCGATAGGTAAAACAAAAAACCGCCAAGAAGCAGTAGCCACTTGACGGTTTTACGATTTTGGAAAAACCGTCTCAGAGATGAGATGGTCTTGTTAGAAGAGCAACGGACTACGAAGGGGCCTTCGTCGTGGTCTTCTTAGCAGCAGCCTTCTTCTTAGCTACTTTCTTCTTGGTAGCAGCCTTCTTTGGTGCTGCTGCCTTCTTAGCAGCCTTCTTCTTAGCTACCTTCTTCTTCGTTGCTCCAGCTTTCTTCTTGGCCACGGATACATCCTCCAAAAAAATCCAAACCTTAGTTGTCGCAGAGTCTCCAATCCGAAGCAGCAGATTAGTGATCTGGTATCGACAACCGATACAAAAAGTCCGTCGCAGCAAAACAGTCGATCTGGCTTCTTGACCTGTCACTCCGTGACATGATCGACCGTCTGTGCTAAGGACTACCTTAGTTGCAAGTATTTGTATAAAACCTGAAACTTAATGCAACATCTTTTCGACAATTTTTCCACAAACATGAAACCATTTTTCCACATCGATGAAGACTTTTTGATCGCCGCAGTTGTCTCGATTGTTCGTTGAGGATAGCGATGCCATCGGATTCGAAATGCGATTCGATGCGACACCAGTACACTTCAAAAAAAGAACTCACATCATCGTAAACAGCGAACACTCGGGACCTTGATATCCTCGCGAACAAGACCCGAAATCCATGGCATGTATTGCTGACGAAAAATCTTTTTCACCAATAATTCCGTTGACAAAAACGCATCGTTGACGAGCAACATCGACATGCAAGAGCATCGCATGCACAGTCCATACATCGAACCGCAGGCAGCTTGGAACAACCATCGCGCAACACCCATTTCAGCGATGCGCATTGCGTGACACGAGCGATCGCAACACCCCTTTTCATGCCACTCTAAGCGTGTTGTTGAGAGCTCATGATCGAGGTCTCAAACGGTCTTCAAAAGCGTCAAAAAAAATTTGATTTTTTTTCGTTGGATCACCAATTTGGAGGTCCCATTCGCCCTTGAAGCGACTGCAAGTTGCTCATCGCAAGCGACAAGAAGAGCATCGCGTTGATCGGAGAGCGGTTCTGAAAGAACCACCAAGCGACCAAGAATCCGGTCGCAGTGCCGATCGCATGCGCTTCGTAAACCCCGTCGGTACGACGGATGATCGCAACCAGGTTCTGCACGATATGACCTCCATCGAGCGGCATCACTGGCAGTAGATTGAAGAGCGGCCACCATACGCTGATCAAGACATAGAACTCGACCATGGCATAGACCCACGCGCTTTTCGGTAACTCCCCAGCTGGCAGCCAACCAAAAGTGCCAGGTTTGACCCCCGCCAACTCCATGAATGTTGTGAGCATCGGAACTTTGACACCCCAGCAAATCGCAATCCCACCCACCAAAATCGCGGAAAGAAACTGAAGCAGAGGCCCCGCCGCTGAAATGCAAATTTGGTCGGCGTGCGAAAGCCTCCTTCGTGCCCCTCCCCGCCGAAAAATAAATCCGGCCGTCGGAATAGCTACCCCACCCATGTGGTAAAGGACTATGTGCGACTCTATCCCAAAGTAGCGGAACGCCAGCGAGTGCCCAAGCTCATGAATCAGCACGGATAAGAACGCAGCAACCACCCAAATCGCGAGCAGCGATGGCAGCCCAGGGCTAGATACATCAGCTACGACAGCAGCCAATCGACGATAGCCGTTGTCGACAGCCATCGCGGATGTGTACCCTAGGGCTGCATTGACCAGCCAGAACAACCAAGTCACTCGGATGGGGATCCCAAACAAATTAAATCGCCAGTCGTACTGACTGGGCATCGGTTCACCGATCATCATGACTTTTTTCGCTTCTCTGAATTTTTCTCAAGATTCACTGAATGGATTTTCGCATCGTTGCCTAGCCTTGGTAGCCCCTCGGCGGAACGCTGCAAATGCAATCTCGGCTTGTGCCTAGCCGCTACCTCGCGCCACGGTGGTTGCAGCGGTAGCCATCTCGGCGTTCATCCCTAAGAGATTATCTCACGATCTCGTGCGATGCCGTTGCAAACAAGTGGACCGAAGCCAGCAGGAGGTCCTCAGGGATGTTGAGCGGTGGAATCAATGCCAATCGATCCCTGCGAGGCCCCGTTAAGTGGACCAGCACCCCGAGATCACACAATCGCACCGTGAATCTCTTGGCAACGTCAACTCCATGGATCCCCAACGCATCGAAACTCAAGACACTGGCCAATCCCCGACCTTCGATGCGTACGCTCTCGGGCATGTTATCCCTCAGAAGCCGCCGAAATGCATCCCCTTTTTGAATCGAAGGCGGCACTGCACAAGCCTGGCGGCAATCCCCTTGCGAAATCATCCCTACCGCTTTTGCTTGGTGAGTTCCCGTGGAATCCACGCCGACTAAGCACGCGTCGGATCCGAACTCCACCCGGTTTCCACATTCATCTACAAGCCCCCCTGCCTCCTGCATGGTCGAGTCCATGACCTCATCCTTCAGGACCTGCAGTACCTCGGTGGCTAGACGGCACGCGAAGGGAGTCGCCGCGAAAGTTTCTGATTCGATCGCCGCTGGCAGCCGATCCATCCATTCCCCCGGCCCCAACACCGCCGAAATCGGAACCATTCCTCCACCAAGCGACTTACCGAGAACCACCAAGTCTGGAGCCCAACCATCGTCGATCCCCACCAAAAGGGGCCCTAATCTCCCCAACCCCATCTGTATCTCGTCACTTACGACAACCAACTCCAACTGTTTTGCTATCTCGATCAATCGGCGGTAGTAGTGAACGGATGCGAACCAATACCCTCTCGCACCGATCACCGGCTCGATGATCAGCATCGATAAGCGATTCGCATGACTCGATAACAGCTTCTTCGCGATCGCAATCCCCTCATGGCAGACGCTGCAATCCTCGCCGGTGCATACAAGGGGCACTCCGTCACCGGCGACTCCATGCCGAGGAAATGGGATAACCACTGAATGCAAACAGTTCTCATTCAACGCATTGGAGCGAGCCGTGTCACTGATCATGGCACTACCGATAGATCGCCCGTGGTACCCTAGATCAAATCTTGCAACTCCCCCCGGCCGCACCGCGGCAGCGACGCGCCATGCTAATTCGACACCTCGAGCTCCCGTTGTGCTCAGCCAAACTTTGACATCGCGCGCTCGATCGTTCTGCCCACAAGCCCGTTGAGAAGTTCTCCACACCCCAGCCAGCTTACTCTCCAATGCATCGCGCCAAGGGGACTCACCTCCGTTTGCGAATGATAATGTCTGCAGTTGCTCCACCGCTGCAGATACCAGGCGTGGATGGGCGTGCCCGAGATTGCACGCGGAGTAACCACAGATCATGTCGAGATAATGCCTGCCACGATCATCCCAAACATGGGACCCACATCCCCGAACTAATTGAAGAGAATGAAGTGGATCGTACAATCTCAAGGTCCCACTAGGGCGAAATGGATGCATCGTGTTCCGTTTTATTCTCTCACTGCTGATCTCTCACCACTGACTCTCGACTTCAGATATCGAGCATCGCCCCTCGCTCAGTTGCAATCCCGTTTACTGATCCTGCAATCGGACTCGATCCAGCAGTGGTTTAATGATGGCTCGCGGTACGAATTTTGCCAAGGCTCTGCCATGCCCCAAACTTGCGATCTGCTTGATCAAACTGCTCGATACGTGCGCGTACTCTTCATCAGCCATGAGAAACACCGTCTCAATGTCCGGGTCGAGCTGGCGGTTGGCCATCATCATGGTGAACTCGCCAGCGATATCGGTGAGCGGACGCACCCCGCGCACCATTACCTTGGCACCCAATCGACGCACAAAATCGACCGCTAGTCCATCGAAAGCTTCGACACGGACTCGAGGCAGATGCGAGGTTACTTCTTCCACCAATCGAAGCCGCTCCTCGATCCCGAACAATGGACTCTTCGCCATGTTCACACCGATGCCGATGATCAGTTCGTCATAAAGCAGCGTTGATCGTTCAATGATGTGGAGATGCCCGAGCGTCACAGGATCGAACGATCCGGTATACACCGCCTTGGAAGACGACAACTTGAGAGAGGGTATCGCTGACAACGTGGAGCTCCTATTGGAAGTTCGTCAGGCTCGACGGCTTGCGAAGGTGCAAAAAAGACCATAAACAAAAACCAGCGCAAACCAGTGCAAACAAAACCCCCATGGCAGCTACGACCGGGAAAAAGCCTTGGACTAACATCCCAAAGTCTTCGGGGAGCTCTTGGCCGCCAGGAAGTTTGGACCGCTCCCTCATCGATGCCATCATGTCGTTCTGTACACCGAATTGATTATAGATATTGACGGGTAACGCCACCAACATCCAAATCGCCGTAGCCAGACACGTTCGGGCTAACGTCACCGCCCCCCAAAGCCTTTGCTTCAAAGTCCCTATCGATCCCGCTACCATCGCAACCGAGAGGGCAAACGATGCGAATAGCATCACCAACCCAACCGGTGAAAACAACTGCTTCGCGGCCGACCGCAGTTGAGCGGTTTGCGTTTCATCACCACCGCTCGATTCCGCGATAAAGTACATCATCGCTGCGCTCGCGGGTGACAATATGGAATTGAATAGCCCTAGTCCCCCCAGAACCAAAAGTACAATTGCAAGTGTCTTCGTGGAGCTCCTTCCTTGAGAGCCGTCACTGACAGTCTCCGCGCGCTTGGCACCCGGCACAAATACTCCACTAAACTCATTCGGCGACTCGACCATCGCAATCCCCCCAACTTCCTCGTCCTACAATCGACAGCCTATCTTTGACTCATCTCAATGTTGCACCATCTATTGCCCGAGTCTGTTGCAATCTTACCGGTAAGGCCTGCTCCCGGAGTAGCCAACCAAGCGTATTGGGCGGGCAATTCTTCAAAAATCGGGATGGATACCTCGGCCTCGACGCTGGCATCCTGCACCTGCCAACTATTCCCCACTTAACTCCAGCCACTCGGGGTGAGATTCTGCATGGTCGCCGACTTCGTTCAATATTTCTTGCAAGCCAATGCGAGGGCACCAGTCCCAACTATGCCTTGCGAGTGACGAATCAAGAACGATCCAGGGACAATCGAACAACCGGGTCGAAGGATCGCGTTCGATGGCAACCCCACGCACACTTATCGCCCCCCCACCTTGCTTCCTCCACCGAATTTCACACCAACGTGTTAATTCCGCAAGCGAAAAACTCGATTCGATTCCACCCGATGCATTGCATACGATCGGTTTCGATGCGTCTGTACCCACGGCGATCTGCCGCTCGATCAATTCCCATAGATCGCGAGGGTGCAGGCAATCCCGGACTTGGTGCCCGAAGCCGCCAAAACCGATCATCTTCAACTTTCCGCGATGCAAATAACGATGCAGCCAGTACGCCACAATTCCTTGGTCCGCTTTCCCAAACTGCCCAGCTCCTGCCATAAGGCCGCATCGATCAATCCATACGGGAAAACCAAATGCGTTTGAATATTCTCTAGCGAGTAGCTCCGAAGCCAGCTTGCT
>VGZN01000096.1 GCA_016872635.1 Planctomycetota bacterium
TATTGCTTACGCTAGCGACGTTCATAGACTTTGACGAAATGACAATCCCTGATTTGATCACTGTCCCGGGCACTCTGATTGGATTGCTCGGATCAGCCTTGGTACCAAACTGGCCACTATGGGGGACTGAAACAGTCGGCGATTTCCTTACCATGGACTACGTGAGTTCGCCGATTCACGCCGATTCCCCTAGTCCTTGGATCCTCGAATGGGGGCAAACAGGAGGGTGGTCTCGTGGGCTAACGATGGCCATCTTAATTTGGTTTGCATGGTGCTGCGCGTTTGGCAATCTGCGTTGGATCTCTCGTCGCGGATTTGTAAAAGGGGTGCAGTTCGCCATCGTGGGATTCCTTCGGAGTTTCAATCTACCCATGATTATTGCTTTGGGCATCACAGGTGGCGGTTTGATTTTAGCTGCGTATGCGTGGCTTCCTCCAACGCAATGGCGATCATTGCTTTCCTCACTCGTAGGTATAGGGTTGGGCGGTGTACTTGTTTGGAGCTTGCGTTTGATATCAGGTTTCGTATTCGGACGCGAAGCCCTGGGGTTCGGCGACGTCACACTCATGGCGATGGTAGGTTCATTTTTTGGGTGGCAGATTGTATGGCTTGCATTTTTTTTTGCACCCATCGTCTGCTTGCCCCTAATCGTCGCACGGTATGCGCTCAACAGATCTGGGGAGATTCCGCTCGGTCCATACCTGTCGATCGCTACTGCTTACTTGATGATCGACTGGGTACGGGTTTGGGAGATTTTTGCACAGTACCGGTTGCCTGTGACATCCATGCATTACGTGCTACTCGGCCTAGTGGGACTATTGGGTTCTATGCTCTGGGTTGTCCATTCGGTTAAACTCGTACTCTTAGGTGGTGCGGACAGTCGTTAGGTCGAAGCAATGAGATTGGAGCGACCATGAAAGAATTGGATCGAAGTGTCAGGCAGTTGACGATGTGCTTCGCGATATTCGCCGTCATCGCTGCGGGTTTGATCGGCTTAGGGCAGGAGTCCTGGAATCTGCCAGTCTTGGTCGCCGTCGCTTCGCTATTGGCCTTTATCTACACGGACACGTTAGGCTGGTTTTCGTTGCACCGTTTTCTGGTCTATGCGTTGATGATCGTGGGTGCGTTAGTCGCTATCCGAGATTTTGTGCTGAACGATTCCGGCAACAAACTGCTCTCGGTGGGAAATCTTTTGGTGTATGTTCAGATTCCTTTGATGTTCCAAAAGAAGTCGAAGCGAGTCTTTGAGCAAATGGGGGTGTTCCTTTTGCTCGAATTGGTGGTTGCGGCTCTCGTTAACGACAATGTTTTATATGGCGTGATCATGTTGCCTCTGCTGATCATCGGTTGTGCCGCATTGATTTCGCTAGCGCAATACAGTTCCCTAATGCGTCATAGAGAATCGGTAGCGGAGTCTACCGGATACTGGGCTAGCCTTCTGCACTGGTTGGGAAAAGAGCAGTTGGTGACGCGCCGAAGTTCGGGTGTAACTCTTACGGCTGCTCCTGATCAGAAGGCCTCGAATATCGGTCGATCGAGTGGAGCGATTCGATGGCGTGCGGGGGTACTGCCGATGGCGATCGCGACCCTGCTGTTTTCCGTTGCTTTCTTCTATATGCTCCCGCGACTACACAGCGATACATTCGATAGGGCATCATTGGGATGGGGGGAAGACAACGTTGGGTTCAGCGATCAGATTACTTTGCAGTTTATTGGGGAACTGCTCAAAAGTGACAAGCCCGCGCTACGCCTGTCGATGCTCAACGAGAAGACCGGAGCCAACTATCGTCCTAGCCAGCCTCCTTACATTCGCATGAGCGTTGTTCATCGTTACATCGATGGACCTAGTCAGGGATATTGGATTCCAGCAGAGCGAGGCTTCGCGTTTGCGAACAGCTCCAATGCTCGCGACATTCCTAATCCTTCGGAGTTCGACAGTGAATTGTTGTCGAACACGGACCGTGTGCTGGTTACCGTAATCGAGAAATCGCCATTTGGTGATGTCGTTGCCAGCCTACCTCCCTATGCTCAACTTGAAAAATCGACTTTCAAAACCGTGCGGCGCGACTGGAGGATGATCGATCCGAGAGCGCAAAAGGGGGATCAGCGTGGAATCAAGAGACGCTACTCATTCATGTCCTTGAGTTTTGCATCCGGTACCGATTCTCCGATTCTCCCGGATTTCTCCGATTGTTTAGAGGACAAGCAACCGAGTACGTTTTCACTGTATCGCGGCGAGTTGACACGGATTCCTTCGAGCATGGATGCAGCGTTGCCGGAGGTTGAGAAGATTATGGCTCAGAGCCGAGAACCACTTCAGAGCAAGTTGTCTAAAGCGTTTTACCTAGAAGATTATTTTGCGAATAGCGGCGATTTCAATTACACGCTTTCACTGACTGGCCCCAAGGATCGCAATCTCGACCCGATTACTGATTTCATCATCAACAAGAAACGCGGACATTGCCAATACTTTGCAAGTTCACTCGCTTTGATCCTTAGGTCCTACTCAATCCCAACCCGTTTAGTGATTGGCTTCCGGCCCAACGAATACAACGATGTCGGTGGGTACTTCCCGGTACTCCAGCAACATGCCCATACCTGGGTCGAGGCTTATTTCACAGTCGATGAGATTGCTAAGAGCGAGGAAGTTGTACGAAGGAACGTTGTTGTCCCAACATGGGCCACTAAAGGTGTTTGGATTCGTCTGGACCCAACGCCCTCTGGCGAAGGATCGAATGCAGGGGGAACATTCCGTATTTCGAGGACCCAAACCCTGGATGCCATGCAGGATTTGTGGACGGAAATGGTGATGAATATGGATAAGTCCAAACAAGGCTCCATCTTTTCACTTTTCGGTGAGTCCTCGGGAAGTTCTTACTCGAATATTTGGCTACAAATCCAATCGGCACTATACCGCATGCAATCGAGCCGATTTATCGGCGGACTCCTGTCCCCAGACCGCTGGTTCTCTTGGCGTGTCGCAGTTGCCATCTTCGGGATAGGCGGGGTGCTCGTTGCCATGTACCGTTTTGTACCGCAATTATTTCCGAATCTGATTCCAACCTCGCGGCGACGAAGGAACGCATCGCGACGGGATGTTTCTCGAGTCGAGTTTTACGAGCGAGTAACAAAGCTGTTACGCAAACTCGGTCTTCGTCGAGAGGATTCACAAACACAACGAGAATTTTTGCATTTTGCTGCTGCCGAGTTGTCGTCCTACGGAGTAAGGCTCGATGCCGGAGACCTTTCGAAAGCTTTTTATGAACAGCGTTTTGGCGAAGCGAAACCGCTGGATTCGGAGCAGAAAGATCGGATTCAAGTTGCGATTTCACAGATCGAGTCCGCTCTTAAGTCAGGCGTGCGCAGGAAAAGGAATCGAGCATAATGTTTGAGTTCCAGCCCCATTAATTGACGCTGCCTTTTTGTTGGCACCACTTCGAAGCGAGAGCGTTTTCCTCGAGTCGCGATTCATTCCATCAGCACATTATCCTCCTACTACACGAGCAAACAGTAACAACATGGATCATCCCGACATTTCGCTTGCGATCGATTTAGGTGCTTCGAGCGGACGTGTCATCGCCGCAGAGTTGCGCGGTGACCAAATCGTCCTTCATGAAGTCCATCGGTTTGAAAATGCCCCATTACCAATCGGGAATCGCCTCCATTGGAATGTACTGAACTTGTGGCAAGAAATTGAACGCGGCATCGGTTTGGCCGCAGACCAATATCGAGATCAAATCGTTAGCTTAGGTGTCGATACCTGGGGGGTCGACTACGTGCTGTTGGATCGGAATGACGATCTGGTGGGACCGGCATTTTGCTATCGTGATGCACGCACCAGGGGGATGATGTCCAAAGCGTTTGAACGCGTATCCCGCGGCGAAATTTTGTCGGAGACCGGGATCCAGTTTATGGAAATCAATACCTTGTACCAACTCTTCAGCATGCGGGAAGAGAACTCGCCGTTGCTGGATATCGCGGAAACGTTTTTGATGATCCCTGACTTTTTTCATTGGGCATTAACCGGTGAGAAAGTCAATGAGTTCACCAACTCGAGCACCACTCAAGTGCTTCGTCCAGGGAATCTTGGTTGGTCGAAGAAGGTCTTGGATGGATTGAATATCCCTACCAAGTTGTTTTCCACTCCTGTTCAACCGGGTACTGATCTCGGATCTGTTCGTCCGAGTGTTCGAACTCGTACAGGCCTTTCGACGCGAGCCACGACGATTGTTCCCGCGACACACGACACGGGCTCCGCAGTCCTCGCCGTCCCCGCGGATGGATTTGCTCACGAAAAGCCAAATTGGTGTTACATCAGTAGCGGAACCTGGTCCCTGATGGGTGTGGAGTTGGACCGGCCCATGCTCAATGCGCGATGCGCCGAGTTGAATTTTACCAACGAAGGTGGAGCGGATGGTAGTGTTCGACTTCTCAAGAATATTGCAGGGCTTTGGCCGTTCCAGCAATGCCGTGTTTCGTGGCAACGACGTGGCAAACCCTACGACTGGACTACGTTGACCACTCTCGCTGCAGAAGCCGCTCCCCTTAAACACTGGGTGGACCTCGAGCACCCCATGTTCGTCGCGCCCGACGACATGGTAGAAGCGATCCTCGACTACCTTCGTAAATCCGGGCAATCAACCCATGCAAGCGATGGAGCACTCGCCCGGGCTACTTTGGAAAGCCTTGCTCTTCGCTACCGTATTTGCCTGGAGTATCTCGAAAGCCTCCTCGGCTACACGCTCGAGACGATCCACATCGTCGGCGGAGGCGTTAGGAACCAACTTTTATGCCAAATGACAGCCGACGCATGCAACCGAACAGTAGTCGCCGGGCCTGTCGAAGCAACCGCACTCGGGAACGTAAGTTCCCAACTACTTGCGTTGGGTAAATTCCAGTCGATCGCGGAGTTCCGTTCGTGGATGCGATCGTTGAGCGACATTCAAGTCTACCATCCTAAGAATACCGCGCCATGGAATGATGCGCTGGCACGGCTCCAGCATGGCGCCTTGCCACATCAACACTAACCATCGTCGCTTCATGCAGTCCTCGACCTGAGACTGGATCGCATTTGCCGCCTTGCCCTAGGATTCCAAACAACCCACTGTAGGGCGTTGATGGTGGGCATGAAATTTACATTCCGACAGTCATGCAACTGCCATGGATCATGAGGCTACGAAAGTGCGTTAGCGCAACGTGAGTACACCACCATCCACGGGATAGCCTGAACCTGTGACAAAACCTGCATCGTCGCTGCATAAAAAGTGAGCGGCAGCGGCGACTTCCTCGGGTGTCCCCATCCTACCGATGGGTTGCTCCTTGCTCAGTTTGTCAAACATCTCAGCTTCATGGCCAGCGTAGTTTTTTGCAATGAAGGCATCCACCAGCGGCGTATGAATTCTACCAGGGAGAAGTGCGTTGCAACGGATCCCGTGGGGTAAGAAATCTTTAGCGATGGAATAGGTCATTGCGAGCACCGCACCTTTGCTGGCCGTGTAAGCGAATCGGTTGGCTAGTCCGAAATGGGAGACCGTCGACGCCAAATTCAGAATTGCTCCGCGCTTCTGATCCACCATGTGCCGTAATGCTGCCTGCGAGCAATTCGCGACACCTTGGACGTTGACGCGTTGAACGCGCTCGAAATCCCCCGGCGATGTATCGAGCGCATTACCGATGTGCACTACCCCTGCGCAGTTGACGAGAATATCGACGCGTCGTCGCCGCTGGTGGATTCGCTCGAAAAGGCCATGTACCTTCCCCGAATCCCCTACATCGCATACCTCGCCAAAGGCATCTCCATCCAGTCGTCGAATCGATTGAACGGCAGCGTCGATCTTTTCGGATTCAATATCAACGATCTCAATCAGTGCACCATGGCTCCCAAATCGTCTGGCGATCGCCAAACCGATTCCGGATGCCCCTCCTGTGATCACCGCTGTCTTTCCTCTCAGAGAAAATATCTCGTTTGATGCATTCGACTGACTCACGGCTTTACTCCCCTATCGCACTAAATCTGGCTTGGGCATCGAGATGACTTGGGTGCAAAGGAACTCATGCAATCCTTCTTCGCCCCCTTCGGCGCCGATTCCACTTTGCTTAATTCCACCGAAGGGTATTTCGGCCTTGAGCGGACGCCACTCATTGACACCAACGATTCCAACTTCAAGTTCACGGGCCACAGCACGGCAGCGTGTCATGTCTTGTCCGTAAACGTACCCCGCTAACCCATACGGCGTATCGTTGGCCCTACAAATCGCATCGGCGACGGAACTGTACCGGAGAACGGGGATGACCGGACCAAATATCTCGTGACTCGCAATCTGCATCGTGTCTTGCACATCCGATAGCAGGGTTGGGGCATAGAAACTTCCCTCTTTAAGACTCGGATCTCTTTCGAAGGTTGAATTCCTGCAGACCAGTGTGGCACCTGCGGAAATAGCCTGGCTCACCAATGCATCCACGTCTTGGCAGGCTTGGCGATGGATTAGCGGCCCTGCATCGACATTTTCCGCTAGACCATTTCCAACTACCGAGTTCTTCAGCTTGTGCGAGAGGATTTCTAAAAATTCGTGTTCGATGGATTCATGTACGAATATACGGTTTGCCGTCACGCAGACTTGTCCGGAAACGAACAATTTCAATCGCAAAACATGCTCAGCTGTGAACTCAAGATCTGCATCTGGCAGAACGATAAACGGGGCGTTTCCACCCAGTTCTAACGATACGCGTTTAATGCTGCGAGCGGCGTCAGCCATCAGTGCACTTCCTGTCGCCGTGGAACCGGTGAGGCTCAAGACACGCATAGCCGGATGCTCAGCAAAGATTTTACCGACGACCGCCCCGCGTGCCGGAACGATTTGCAGTACTCCCTTTGGAATCCCAGCTTCCGTAAAGAGCGGTGCCATTGCCAAAGCGATAAGTGGAGTGCGTTCGGCAGGTTTCCAGACCGCAGTGCATCCGGCAGCCAGGGCTGCAGCGATCTTTTTGGCACCTTGGGCGAGCGGGAAGTTCCAAGGCGTTATCAGACCGGCGACCCCAATCGGTTTATGCTCTACGAAGAACTCACGCTCAGCCTCAGGATGCGCCGCGACCCGCCCATAAGATCGTCGTGCCTCTTCACCGAACCATTGAAAGAAACTTGCTGCATAATCGACTTCTCCCAAAGCCTGCGCAAAGGGTTTTCCTTGTTCGGCGCTGAGCAGCGCTGCCAAATCGTCTCTCCTTGCGATCATCAACGTGGCCGTTCGCTTGAGCATGTTTCCACGATCGACAGGGGAACGGCGCTTCCATTCCGCAAAGGCCCTATCCGCACCTTCAATGGCTTGCTGGATCAGTTCCTCCTCCGCACGCATCACGGTCGCGAGCGTTAGGTTCGTGGCAGGATTGGGGACAGTTATCTCACCCATTCCTCGCCGCCACTGGCCATCAACCCAAGGGGTTGGCTCAAACCAAAAATGAGGGACGGATTTCATCGTTCGGATTCTTAAAAAAGGATGTTATGGGACTCGGGCCATCGACTGGTGGGACTAGGTCGTTTGCTAGGTAACTTCGAGCGGGAAGCCTGTCGTTGGAAGCATTTTGACGGGAGCCTCGGCGAAGTTCGCAGTCGTTCCAGCAAAGATGGTATCTGGTCCAAGGCGTGATGGCGACGCCATTACCCGGCAAATCAAACACCTGCCTCCACACGCAACACGGACCTATAAATCCGCTCCGCATCAGCCTCGGTGACTTGTTTCGGATTGGGCCCCATCAATCGCCGATTAGCAACCGCGTCTTTCGCTATTGCAGGAATTACAGAACTCGGGATCGCATGCATCTTGATAGCATCGACGAGCCCGAGATTTTCCGCCAATGAGTCAAGGTGTCGCGAGAAGGATTCGGCTCGCGTTTCTCCCCATCCAAACGCGGTCCCGAGAGCACGAAAATCGACATCGCACGCATCCGCGTTGTGGCGCATCATCTCACCAGCAAAGCAACCGGTGATGACTCCGTGAGGAATAGAGAAACGCCCCCCGAGTGGCAATGCGAGTGCATGGACGGCGCAGCACGACGAATTAGCAAAGGCCATTCCGGCAAGATGAGAGCCGATCGCCATTCGATCTCGTGCGTCTTGATTTTTCGGATGTTGGTAAGCAGCAGTCAAGGCTGCTCCGAGGAACCTTGCTGCCTCGAGCGCTAAACCACGTGCAATCGGGGTAGCTACGTTTGCTATGAACGCTTCAATGGCATGGACGATGGCGTCCATACCCGTTGCGGCGGTGATCGAAGGAGGCAAACCATCTGTCAGCGAGGGATCGACGACGGCAATATCTGCCAAGAGAACTGGGTCGACGACCCCAACTTTATTGCCGGACTGGTTGTCGGTGAGGATTGCAACAAAGGTAGCCTCGGATCCCGTTCCGGCAGTTGTCGGGACAAGGACTGTCGGTAAGCCGCGTCGTTCGACTTTTCCGATCCCCACCAGTGACTTAGCATCTCCATCTCGGCCAGCAACAACCGCTGCTACTTTGGTAGCATCCATCACGCTACCTCCACCGAGACCAATAACCGCATCGGTTCGGCAATCGCGAATCTGCTGCGCGATCCAGTCGACGGTTTCAATCGGAGGTTCTGCGGGAACCGCAAGGAATGAGCCAACGGAGAAGCCTTGTTTTAACATGGGTTCATGAACCAGGTCCACAATTCCCGCACGAACTAAACCTTCATCGCTAACCAAGAAAAGTCGTTTCCAACCCATCGACTCGCAAAGCTGCCCCAGCTTCAACGCTTCTCCTCTGCCAGTTCGCACACAACGAGGAAGGTGGTTTTGGAAAGAATTATGGAGTAGCCGCATTATTTCCCTGTCTGCGTCTTCTGGCCGGCGACCTCGCGTTCGTATTTGACTTCGGTAAGCTCAATATCCTTGAACGGAAGTACGTCAGGTGTAATCTTTACGGCTGTGGAAACCTTCAATGGGAAGGGAGCGCCGACATCGTACGTTAGTTCGACAAAACTCGCGGTCCATCCTGGTTGTTCAGGTGCGGGAGGTGCAACGTAGTTCCCATCAGCATCCGGATTAAGTTCCGTGCTTACAAAGGCGGGGCCGATGGTCTGCAATCGGAAATCCCGCGCGTTGGGGTTGTTGGCACGCCATACAACAACCTGCGAGGGCTTGTTCGTTGGATGCACGTGAATCGCTCCTTCACCTGTAAACTTCCACGAATAGACGGGGCTCTTTTTGCCTTGGCACACCATATGGTGAAATGCTGCAATACTTTGAACAGCATCGGAGTTTTTCAAGCCATGGTCTGCGTTAGGGACGTACCTCAGCAATTTTTCTCCCTGCAATTCATCGTAATAAAACTGGGATGAATCCGGGACGAAGAATTGATCACCACTTGCGTTGACGATGTATTTGGGGAGCTTTAGTCGATCGCGGTAGTAGTACGGATCGACGACCTCATAAAGGGATTGCATCCTCGGGTGGTCGAAGCGTTGCAGGATTTTGTGCTGGTAATAGTTGCCGATCGCGTCTGCCCAAAAACCGTATGTCTCGGCATGATTTTTCAGCGAGTCCCGGCAATTGGCAACGTCGATTACGATGGGCACGATGGCTTCGATTCGTTTATCGGCAGCACCTGCCATCCATGTCGTCCAGCCTCGCTTCGAACCGCCAGCAACGACAAATTTCTCAACCTTGCGTTTTCCGCGTGCCTCAGATGCCTCGAACTCCGTAATGCAATCCATGGCCCGCACTACACTTTTAACCATTGGTAGTCGGGGAAGCCACGTCGGGTCACCTGTCTCTAGGAACTGGGCCCAAGCGTACCCGATCAAATCGTCCTCGGTTCGAGCTTCTCCATCATTATGAAAGACGAGTGGTTGATTGGGGATGTTTTTTAACTCAGCGACGACACTCCCGGTTGCTGCGGCAATAGCCGCTACGACGGGATCGGGGGCTTTCGGCTGGGCACTCGTGTGGCTGCCGCCCCCAATGAACAAGAAGACTCGGTCGGTTTGAACCTTGTCTGGAACCGTAACTGCAAGCCAATGCTCCCACAGCGGCCGATCCACGTCTGCCTCTGTACGCCATCTCTGTGACGTCAATCGGATCGCATGTGTTTTGAAGCCAGGCGCATCAACTGTCTCCCGAAGCTCCCAGCGATAGGCATCGTCAGGCTTGGCAACGTAATGATCGAGCGGTGTTAGCTTGCTCCCAACGGGAGGCTCTGCGTGAATCGATTGAGTTGTTACTACAGCACCGACAAACGCTAAGATTCGAGCAACGGATTGATACCTGGACTTTTGCATGATCATTGTTTCTCAAGTGGCAGTGTGAAAAAGAGGGACGCGTCCGCAGCCCGCAAAAGGTCTATCCAAACCCGATACGGGTTCAGCGCGAAAGCTCGCATCGTGATTGATTGATTTGCTTTGGTTTCGCCGGTGATTCGTCAGACGAATCAAGGTTATGCCAAACAAAGGTCAGTACTCGACAAGTGTGCCGACCTCCAGTACCGACTGCTAGATACCGTCGCCTGAAATTGGCGTTTCATCAATTAGTGCTAATCTCAATAGGTGGTAACTCTTTACTCGAAGCCGTAACCTCTTGGACCAAGCCAGATTTTCCAAGCATCGAGTACTTGCCCTTGAGAAGATCGGGGCCACCGTCGAAGAGACCTTGCATGCGTTGTGACTCGGTTGGCTGTACCGAAGGGTCTGGCCAAGTCACCGTAACATCGTAGCTTCCCACGGGAATCCCAGGACGCAAATCACTCATGAATTTGAACTTGCCGTCAGCCCCTGTAGCAGCCGACGCGACAATTCCATTCTTCACGTTCTTTGGATGAAAAAGCAGTGTTGCGCCATCGGCTGGCTTCCCATCGACCATCAATGTTCCGGTCACATCGATCAATTTCGGCCCACTGTCGCAACCTGCCATGGATAGCAAACCAATAAGCATAGAAGCAGCCGCGACGAACGAACTACTCCTCGAAGCACTCATACAGATACACATTTCTATAGACATCCTTACAAAAGCAATACCGCTGATGGGCTGAAAAGAAGTGAAGGTCGATTCACTGTAAGCAACTACAATTCAGAATACCAAAAAAGAACGAGCAAGCCACAGGGCTTGCTCGTCTTATAAATTTCGTCGATCCAAAATAGAGCCTAGCACTTCCGCATATGCTCGTCCGAATCGAGCTTTATCTACTCAGGAAGTTCGACGGTTTCAGCACCATCCCGGGTAACCAAGGCAACGAAGACGCGTGGGTCGGTCGCTGCAGCGAGGAATACAACCGAGGCGTCGCCTCGGACTGTTTGAACGCCGCTACCGTGGAAGGAATACGGATTGTCCTGATTGAAGATGTTGATCACAGAGCAACCAGCCAATTGCGGGTTGTTCTTGTCTGCACCACTCAATCCGCGAGGGAAACGTGCCGTGTTCCAGTCACCGTAGAACGAGTTCAACGTAAAGGCAGGAACCGGAGCTGTCGTCCAAGTCCCTGGGTACGATTGACCACGGAAGTACAGTTTCTGCTTTCCAGCGATTTCGATAAAGCAGAGCGTATTGGAGAGACCATCGGTGATCGCAGAGAACTTGCGCCGCGGATTGGTGATGATTTCTTGATCCGTTGCGCCGAGCATCGAATTATGAACCGTGTTGTTCGGTTGACCAACGCACGTTTGCAACGTGCCATGGAGACCTCGCAACGTCACGTAGTCCGTGCGCGGAAGGTTGAACACAGTCCCCGACGGCAAAATACCACCTGCTGAAAGATATGGACCGTAATCCGATGGGGATTCAGGTGTCGACGGGCACAGGAATAACGACAACGGAGTCGTTGCCGATGCCGGAACTTGACCACCTGGGAAGGGCGGTGGCATGTTGCGAGGATCGATCAAAGGTTTCTTGAGATCGAAAAAGTTGTAGATGGTGTTCCCTTCGATGAACGGGAGCAATTGTCCAAGAACACCGAATGGCTTGCGAGCATCGCCAGTCAGAGCAAAAAAAGGATTACCTTGGCTTGCATACGTGTCATTCATAGGAAACTCTTTGCCCCACGTCGGAACCCACTTGTACGCGGATTCGTGATTGTGCAAAGCCAATCCCAGCTGACGAATGTTGTTGCTGCAGCTCATCCGTCGAGCGGCTTCACGAGCAGCCTGAACGGCTGGCAGCAACAAACCCACCAAGATTCCAATAATTGCAATGACCACTAGCAACTCGACAAGCGTGAATGCTGTTCGTCGAGACGCTTTCTTCATGGGCACCTCCATAAGTGCAAAAAACAACGCAAAGATGAGACAAGGACGGGAACATTCCCGCCACTCTCTCTCACTTTACGACAACCGGAAACCAGAGTCCAGCCTATTGGTGAAAAAAACCCCGTTCGAAGCAGGCTAGGTGCAAATACTCTTCCGTGACCGTGACGCCTAAAAAAGGACGGCTCGATGGCAAGCTTCTTTTTACGAAAAAGCGGTTCGAGCCCAAAAACCAGCAAATTTGCCGGAGCGAACGCCTGCAGAGCATGGGTTACTGGCCTAGAACGTAGGCAAATATAAGAGGGGCCACAATCGTTGCATCGCTCGCGATCATAAATTTGGGGCTTTCCGGATCGAGTTTATTCCAAGTGATTTTTTCATTGGGTACGGCACCGCTATAACCTCCGTAGCTGGTGTCCGCATCGCTGATTTGGGCAAAGTAAGCCCACCGCCGAATGTTTTCCTCAC
>VGZN01000097.1 GCA_016872635.1 Planctomycetota bacterium
CAGGATTTGGTGGAACAGGTGGCCCCCCTGCCGGCTACGGTGGTGGCGCAGGTGGCCCTCCAGCAGGCTATGCCGGTGGAGCCGGTGGTCCCCCCACAGGTTATGGTGGCGGTACAGGTGGACCTCCCGCTGGATACGGTGGCGGCGCTGGTGGTCCCCCCACAGGTTATGGTGGCGGTACAGGTGGACCTCCCGCTGGATACGGTGGCGGCGCTGGTGGGCCCCCCGCAGGTTACAGCGGAGGGGGTGGTGCAGGTGGACCTCCAGCCGGTTACGGCGGCGGTGCCGGTGGGCCTCCTTCTGGCTACAGCGGTGGCGGTTCCGGCGGTCCCCCAGCAGGTTATGGTGGTGGCGCTGCTCCTGGTGGCGGTGCTCCTGGCGGTGCTGCTCCTGGCGGTGCTGCTCCTGGCGGTGCCAAGACGGACGGCAAGAGTGGCAATGGTTCCGGTGGCTCGACCAACGATACCGTGAATTTCGTTCGTTCCGACCAAGACGACGCCTTGGGGCTAACATCGGGCTCCCCAACGCAGACTGGTGCGCCTCCGGGACCACCTCCTGGACCTGGTCAAGCTGGACCGGGCGGTCGCCCCGGTTTCGGTGGACTCGGCGCTGGATTTGGCGCTGCTCCCGGGGCAGCCCCACCGGCTGCACCTCCAGGTGTTGCTAACTTCAATATGAATGACGTGCAACTCGCCGATGGAGCGATCGCTCTCGGGCCGGGCCTTGTCTACATCGGTACCGGTGAGAATTTAGGTGAACTGTCCAAGAGAGCCAACGAACGGCACTTTGACAGCCTCGTGATCTTCGAAGTCGATGCATCGCTTGTTCTTGCTAACCAAACCATCAAGAACGACTGCAGGATTCGAGTCGTCAACTTGAAGGCTGACAAAGAGTCGAAAGAAAAGGCAATCGTTTCGACGTTGCTTAACAATCGCGATGTCGCCAACGACAAAGATCCCGATGGCAAAATCGACACGGCGGTTAACGCACTGATCAGCAAGATGATCGAAGCTTACCCACTGAACGATCTGCCGAATATTCCAGCCGATGCGATCAAGAACAAGCGTCTTGCTGCACTGGCCAATGACAAATCGCGTACCAAGCTGGACTTGCTTAGCGAAGTACAACTCTACTTCTCGAAGGGCCTGATCGATGAAACGCTCAAGGTCGATGCCTTTCAACAAATCGCTGGCTCTGACGGGCAAAAATTGGCCGCAGGATCCCCAGAGGAAAAGCTCCCGATCCTCGAAAGGATTTTGAAACGAGACTACGAGTAAAACGTTCTGTTCGCGAATCGGGGCCATTCTTCCCAAGAAGAGTGGCCCCTTTTGTTTGAATGTCGATGCCAACCAAAACAGGGTCCAATCCGGAACTGCAGGCACCTTCCTCCCGATCGCTCCCCTTCCCTCCATTCGGTATCTTGTTTTGTAACGAACCGCGACGAACGGTTCGCAATTTATTTTTGATACACACTCAAGGCGAAATTCCCACCATGCTGAAACGACTTGCCTCCCCTCGATCCAACTTCTTGCTGCTGTGCCTGATCTATCTCATCGGCGTCGTGAATGAGACCCCTCTGCTCGCAGACGACTCTTTGTGGCTCACACTGCCAGGCGCAATAGGTAAGCCCCTTCCGGGGACCGGTAAAAAAGTCGTGCTCATCTCGGGGGACGAAGAATATCGCAGCGAAGAAGCGATGCCGATGCTCGCGAAAATCCTCTCCGATCAACACGGTTTCGATTGCACAGTTCACTTCGCCATTAATCCGGAATCGAAAACCATCGATCCGAATTATTCCAGCAATATCCCCGGACTGGAAAACCTCGACAACGCTGACTTCATGGTGATCTTCCTCCGCTTTCGAGCACTCCCAGATGATCAAATGAAGCGTATCGACCAGTTCGTACGTCAAGGAAAACCGTTCCTGGCAATTCGAACATCCACCCACCCCTTCAATATCGGTGATTCTGCAGCGAGTTCCTACAAAGAATGGTCTTGGAACAACAGCAAGTGGCAAGGTGGTTTCGGTCAACAAATCATCGGAGAAACATGGGTATCGCACCATGGTGTTCACAATGGCCAAGCCACCCGAGGTGTCATCAATCCAAAGTTGGAAAACTCACCTATCCTCCGAGGCGTCAAAGACGTATTCGGCCCCACCGATGTGTACGGTGTTGTTCACTTGCCACCCTCCACCGATGTGCTTATGTATGGCCAAGTCCTCAGTGGGATGAAGCCGACCGACCCGCCACTACCTGGTGAAAAGAATGAACCGATGATGCCTTTGGTATGGACCAAGTCTTACAAGATGCCTGCCACCGGTTCGGCACCGGAAGGAAAAGAGGGCAAGGTCATCGGGTCGACAATCGGGGCTTCGGTCGATTTGCTCAGCGAAGATTTGCGACGTCTGTTTGTCAACTCGATCTATTGGGGAGTTGGACTCGAAATCCCAGAACGGGCCAGCGTCACAATCTCCGAAAACTTCAAACCGACTTACTTCGGTTTCAAGGATAACAACTTCTTTGTCGACAAGAAAATCAAGCCTCAGGATATCCTGGATCGGCTCAAGTAAGATTCCCACGACCAGCAATCCACGACCAACGATAAGACGACCTCGTGCGGCGTCTAAGAGTTGTGCGAGGCCGTAGCATTTTCGACGGTTGGGCCAATGTTAGACTGGAGCCAATCTAGAATCGGGTACGCCACTGGTGCTTATCGGTCGCCAGATGAAGTCGGTCGCCAGATGAAGTCGTCTCGAGTTCGAGCCAAGCCTCTAGTTTGAGCTAGATGGTGCTGCTTCCTCAGTTTGAACCGCACTCGATCGACGTCGGCGGCGACGAGGTTTGTTCGATGCCCATTCCTTGGTCATCAATTCGAAGACGTCGGGCGATTCGTAGCGGGCGATATTTTTCCCCTCGGGGATCGGGCCGATTAAGCCACGAAAAATCGGCATGCCGCGCAAGTCCAAATCGGTGCTGCTGTCGTCGGTGCCAACTTGGGAATGTGTCCGGAAAATCGATTCCGCTGAGTGAAAGTCGCGAATTTTCAACGACCCATCGGCCGCTCGTGTCACCACACGAAAAACTTCTTTCTTGGCCATAAAGCCCTTTCCTTCGGCGGAATAAACCTAGACACACCTCCTTCCATGGAACAACGAAACAGCGGATTCCTAAAAATCCGCGGGGCTAATCCAGCATCCTTGTAGATCTCCCCCGAGTGATGTTCGGTTAGCAAGCATTCGAAAATTTGCTTTTGTTGAGTGGGGCGGTGTTACCGTCACCGCCGCTCTAAACCGTCCGAAATGGATTACCCGGGCACCCTTTAAGGTTGCAACCGCCTTTGCAAGCAGCAACTACTTACCGAACTCGCCCGCAAGCACGCGGCGTTCGATATCCAAGATTTTCTCCAACCGTCTGGCATGGCGAGGGGCTGGGCTGTAGCGAGCTCCCAAGAACGCTCGAATGATCTCAAACGCGAGTTCTGGCCCGATGACTCTGGCTCCAATGCACAAAACGTTCATATCATCGTGCTCGACACCTTGCCGGGCCGAGTAGGTATCGTGGCACAGGCTAGCCCGAATACCTGGGAATTTGTTGGCCGCGACGCTGACCCCCACCCCTGAACCGCATACCAAAATCCCGCGATCGATCTCTCCAGCTAGGATCTTACGAGCCACTGCCTCCGCGAAATCGGGGAAATCGCATGCATCGGCGGTATGTGTACCGCAGTCCAATGCTGGCACTCCTGTTTCTTTCAGGAATTTGGCCACATCATTCTTCATGAAAAAGCCAGCGTGGTCGCCTGCGATCGCGTAACGAAGTGGTTGGGTCATGAGGATCTCAAGAATTGGAAAAATGCACGTTGCTGTAGGGTCGAAACGCTGTTAAACTCCCAACCCCTGGTTTGCTGGGTTTTCCTGGGCAGAAGACGTTTCTTCCCAACTGGCCGAACCGATCGCCTCTAACTTCTTGCTACGTCGAACGCCGGAACTGTTGTATCGCCTGTTAGGAGTTGCGTAAATCGATCTTTTGGTTGGTTGTTCTCTTTCCATGCATGAGGCGGTTTCAGAACTGCCCACCGATCCGAGCTTTTTGACGAGCCCAAGTCTTAGGATTTTTTTGCATGGTCAACCGCACCCTTATTCGCTCTTTGGAAGACGATAACCTCGAAGTAGAACTCAGCGCCATGTTTGGCGATGCAGCCGAAGAACTGCTGCTCGATTCCCTCGAGGATGCTAACAAGCAGTTTGATGTCAACCAAATCGTCGAAGGCAAGATCGTTGAAATCAACGAAGAGTTCGTTGTTGTAGACGTTGGATTCAAGAGCGAAGGCGCCATTCCCAAAAACGAGTGGGAAGAAGGCGAAGCCCTACCTGAAGTCGGGCAAACGATCAAAGTGTTGATCGAAGAAGTCGAAGACCAAAACAATCTCGAAGAAGCCCGCAACATGATCAGCCTCAGCAAGCGCAAGGCTGAGAAGATCATTCAGTGGGAAACCATGATGGCGTCCGTCCAAGAAGGACAAGTCGTCACCGGAACCGTCACCCGCAAAATCAAGGGTGGTCTGCTCGTCGATATCGGCGTCAATGTGTTCCTCCCTGCCAGCCAAGTGGACATTCGCCGTCCGAACGATATCGGCGATTACATCGGCCGCGTGGTTCAGTGCGAAGTTCTCAAGATCGACGAAGCTCGTCGCAACATCGTCGTTAGCCGCCGCTCGCTGATCGAGAAGCAGCGTGAAGAAGATCGCGAACACCTGATGGCCGAACTCGAATTAGGCCAAATCCGGAAGGGTATCGTAAAGAACATCGCCGACTTCGGTGCGTTCGTCGACCTGGGCGGTATCGATGGTCTGCTCCACATCACCGATATGAGCTGGGAACGTATCGGTCACCCGACCGAAATGGTTGCCATCGATCAAGAAATCGAAGTTAAGATCCTTCAAATCGATCGCGAAAAGCAAAAGATCGCTTTGGGACTTAAGCAAAAGCAAAACAACCCTTGGACCAACATCGCCGAGAAGTACCCTGTCGGTTCGACCGTTCCAGGCGAAGTCGTCAATGTCATGAGCTACGGTGCGTTCGTGAAACTCGAACCCGGTATCGAAGGCTTGGTGCACATTAGCGAAATGTCCTGGACACGCCGTATCAACCACCCAAGCGAAATGGTGCAGATCGGCGACAAGATCGACGTCAAGATTCTCGGTGTCGATCCCCAAGGCCAACAACTCTCCCTCGGTATCAAGCAAACTCAGTCGAACCCTTGGGACGACATCATGCAACGATACCCAGAGAATGCAGAAGTCACCGGCAAGGTTCGAAACCTCACCAACTATGGCGCCTTTATCGAACTCGAAGAAGGCATCGGTGGTTTGCCCCACGTCTCGGACATGTCCTGGACACGCAAGATCAGCCACCCGAGCGAAGTCCTTCAAAAGGGCCAACAAGTCAAGTGCCGAGTCCTCAGTGTCGACCAAGCTCGCCGCCGTATCGCGCTCGGTATGAAACAACTCGACGATGATCCATGGAACACCACCATTCCTGAGAAGTACAAGCCAGGTCAGTTGATCCGAGGTAAAGTCACCAAGATCACCAACTTCGGTGTTTTTGTTGGCCTCGAGGACAACCTGGAAGGTCTTCTCCACATCTCCGAACTCGCCGATTCCAAAGTCGAGAATCCAGAAGATGTGGTCAAGGTTGGCGACGAGATCGAAGTTAAAGTGCTTCGCGTCGATAGCGACGAGCGCAAGATCGGTCTCTCCCGACGACGAGTGGGTTGGACCGAAGAACAGCATCGCGTTGAGGCTGAAAAGGAACAGCAGCATCAACAAGCCAAAGCCGACAAGCAAGCCGAACTTAAGGGCGGTCTCGGCAGCGAAGGTCCGTTGATTCCTCAGGCCGAGTAATCGCGGTCTCTCGATCGCATCGTTGCTGTCATCGGCAACCTTGTGACGCTGAAAAAATCGAAGGGGTGGTGCGGTAAGCACCACCCCTTCTTTTTTTGGTGCGTCAACCTTTATTGCTGATCATCGAGAGGGGCTACGAAACTGCAAACTCCCATTAAAAGTAAGTCTGAACTTTAAATAAAGGGTCGCTTAGGTAAACCGATCTCGGGGCATGGATGAATGGATCGTTAGTAACGTACGCTGCAACAACTACGTCAAATCGATAGTCAGACTGTTTCAATAGCCTACCCCACCATCGGCTTATGCATGGCTCCGGACCGAATCCCGTGGTGCTTGGGTTACTCGGCCGCAGGTACAGTTGGTAGATTCTTGGCTAATAAACCCAGCATTACCAGCGACCAACCGTTGAAGATCATCTCGACCCCGACGAAGAGCCCGATGACCCACAGCCCAGAGAGTGGCCATTGGTGCCAGATCGACAAGCCGAGCAGGAAGGTAATCAAACCGCTCAGTAGCAACCAAATCCAATTGGGGAACCGAACCGCGATTGCGACTACCGCCCTGAAGATGCCTTGGAATATGAGCAGCATCGCGATGAGCAGTGTCAAGTATTCCGCTGAGATCAACGGGTTGGCAGTAATCATCACACCGGATGCCGCATAGAGCACTCCGGAGAGGAGTTCGATAAAGAATCCGCCCCACTCCTTGCAGTAGAACGAGTGGAGGAAATAGGCGACCCCGGCGAGTACCATCAACCACCCCAGGAATACCATGGTTGCAATGGTGGTCATCGTCGATGCACCGATTGCAATGGCTCCCAACGCGATCAGCAGTACCCCCAAACCGACAAACCAGCCCCACTTATTACGCAGAGCCGTTAGGCCGACTCGATCGATACTGACAGCAACAACCGTTGTTTCCGAGGTCATGGTTCTTCTCGCTTGCAGGAGGGATGTGGGTAGCGAAGGTGAGCAGTGGTCGGCTAATGTTTCTTTTCGACGTCGCTGCTCGGGGATGTGAACTGTTCCGCCAATATAACCTCGATCGTCTCGACGCAAACGGTTGTCCGGTAGCGATTCAGGATATTCTCCTTGAGGTACTTCAATATGTCGTCACAAACCTCGTAAGGGACGATGGTCTCCAAGCGGATATTCGATTCGGTCTGCCATACTCCGTTCGCAATGTTGTGCCGTCCAATTCCACGCGAGGGCATAGCCGTGAAACCGGTAGCTCCTCGGGCGATGCACTCGCGCTGCAAGGCATCTTCGAGGCTCGACTCGGCGACGATGGTGATCCGACGCAGATCCGACGCATCCTTGCCATCCCACGTTTTCTTGCTGCATCGCTGTGTGCTGACAAGGCTTGGTGCTGTTCGAGGCCGACGAGTTCCAGACGCAGTCCCGCTTCCTGCATCTCCCCTTGCATCTCATGCAATTTCTCCATCACCGTATGGTCGACCAGTTTGGTATCCGATACGTCGACGATGATGTTGTTTCGCTGCACGAGCCCAATGTGCTCGATCTGTCGTTTGAACGGAATCCAATTGCTGAATACTGCCAATTCGCTCGCGTGGATCTTTACCGTGTCGGGGCTGACTTGTTCTACATCTAAATAGGCTTTGAAGAACGAGTGAAGGGGTACGCCATTGAGCAAGTGGATGAAGAACTTCATCCCAATACCTGCACCGACCCCGATCAGCAAATCGGTAGCCAGGGTCACGATCAGGGTCGTCACGAAAATGATTAGCTGCTCTCGACCCACATGGAACATGTGCATGAACTCGCTCGGATGCGCTAATCGGAAACCGGTGTAGACCAGCATCGCCGCGAGTGCCGATAAGGGAATCATGTGAAGTACTGCAGGTAGTATCGATACGCACAGAAAAAGGAAAATGCCGTGCCACATATCGGCAAAACGGGTGCGAGCACCGTTGTCGATATTCGCTTTGCTCCGCACAATCTCCGAGATCATCGGCAATCCGCCAACCAATGAGGCTAGGAGATTGGCGATGCCGACACCGAGTATGTCTCGGTTCATATCGGTCTTGCGCTTCCAAGGATCGATCGAGTCGACAGCTTTCGCGCTCAAGATGGATTCCAAGGTGCCGATGATGAAGAACATAAAGATCCACTTCCAAGCCTTCACTTGCGTCAATGCCGTGAAATCGGGAAAGGTGACTTGGGTTAGGATCCCAAGGATTTCTGTCGGGAGAGGAACCAGAAACTTCTCTCCCAAAAGATGTTCCTTCTCTAGGAATTTGTAGGCATGGTCTTGCATCAAGTTCAGGTAGAGGCCGATCAGGACCGCCATCACTAGAACGATCAATTGCGGAGGGATCGCCGCCCATTTCAACCAGTTCTTTTTGATGTGCGGCCAAGTGAACAGGAAAAGCAAGCTAATCAATCCGATGAATTCGATCGCCGGATTCGCTTCGGCGATGTAGTGTGGGATGTGCAGGAGGAGTTCGAGCGGTTCTTTGCTTTCGGGGGTGACTCCCAGCATGACCGGAATCTGTTTGGCGATGATGATGACCCCGATAGCCGAGAGCATTCCGTGGATCGCGGACTTCGGGAAGAACTCGCTCAGGATACCCGCACGGAACAGGCTGAAAGCGATTTGCAGAAGCGAAGCGACAACACCGACCGCGAGGGCGGCCCGGTAGGCGCTCCAGTCTGCGTCAGAGCCGCCATTTCCCCAACCGTCTCCCTGGAAATCGTTGATGCAGCCGATCGCGATCACAATCAACCCAGCCGCAGGGCCCTTGATCGTCAATTCGCTGTTGCTGATCAAACTAGTGACGATACTTCCTATCACAGCGGTAAAGATTCCAGCCATCGGCGGGTAACCGCTAGCGATAGAAATCCCAAGGCACAGTGGGAGTGCGATGAGGAATACCATCATGCCTGCAAGGGCATCGTATTTCAGATATTTTTTTAAGGCCAGAAAGGTTGCCGATTGGGATATCAACTTTTGAGTCTGTCATAAAACGGATCGTTCGCAATGTGTTTGGCTTGTGGGAAGCAAGCGTGTAGCGCGGTAGTACGGGGCTGACTCAGGGGCTTGCCAAAAGCCGTGGAAGCGTGCAACTGGCAGAGCTTATGCCTTCGTAAGTGAGTCGCTGGAACTCAACTCCAAAGGTGAACGATTGGCTCTAGGAAGAGAGGCCCTAGAGTAAAGAAGTTAGCAGTAGGCTGGCGGAGGTCTCTGCCAACGCTGGTAATCTAAAGTACACGGAAGAATATCCGAGCCGAGTTCTACATATCGCGTAGTCCAGATTCGGTTGAGTTCGAGATACCCAGCACCCTCGATGGGAAACCAATGATGGAATGACTCTTGAAAGTTCTCTTCATTATCGGGCTCAGTTTCCTCCGACAGATCTGCACAAACAAGTTCTGCGTTTCCACCCAGCCAAGGCTCTACCGCTGCGACAACCGAGGCCAATAGCAACCATCCAGCGATGAACGCGTGGATGAACTTGGCTACGTTGCGATGGTGCATGGTGTTGAAATCGTAAGAATCTTCAGCGATTACGAAAGAGAACGCGTTATGGAAATCGGAATCCTTGGAAATGGAACCCCGAATCGTCCTATCTCCGCGCATCTGCGTGTGTAAGTCTAGCAACAAGTGATGTTGGGG
Source organism: Planctomycetota bacterium (assembly GCA_016872635.1). Classification (GTDB taxonomy): domain Bacteria; phylum Planctomycetota; class Planctomycetia; order Pirellulales; family Pirellulaceae; genus JBKCUI01. Next base: position 9,541 of record VGZN01000097.1, read on the forward strand.
TGGATATCGATCGATCCATTTCGCAGATTCGTTGTATAACAGGATCTAAATTTCAACGGGTTCGGTAAATACCAACTCGGAGATCGCAGACATTGGTATGCGTGGCGTTGGTCTCGAGGAGTCCCCCCGTTTTCTTGAAGATACTGTTGGAATCGCAGCGATCTAAAAAATCTGCAAGAGCGAGATTTTCCCGGCGGCATCGCTCGATCCATTCGTGGTCGATCCAGGCACCGGCGGCTGTGGTATTGCCATCTTCGCCATCGGTGCCACCGGACAAAATCGCGAACTCGCAGGGGGGGAGTTTCGACCAACGGGAGCAGATCCATTCTCCTGCGGCTAGAACGAGATGTTGGTTGCGTCCCCCTCTTCCAAGTCGTGATGCTTCCGGCAAAACGACCGTGGGTTCGCCGCCTGAAATAAGGCAATCCACCAACGCGTCGCGGCTGGACATGAAAAGTTGCTCCGCGAGTTTTCGACCGAACATGTCCGCTGGCCCGTCTCCTGTTTTCGCCGAGTGCATCCAATACCGGTAGCCAAATTCCACCGCGCGAGTTCCAGCGGCATCGACAGCCGTCGCGTTATTGGCCAACACATGATGGTTCAAGATGGTGGATTGGCGAGTCCAGAAACCCTGCAGCATCGAACCGGATAGATTCGGTAACGACTTGGAAAACCCCAGCCCTTTGGCGGAAGCTTTTGCACCCGCGCGAGACTGCACATCATCTGCAACGAGTTGCGATGCTCGCAGTAGAAATTCTTTGATCGTTCGATGTTCGTCTCTACCTGGACAAAACGCTTGCAAGATGCGAAGTGCGTTTTCGGGGTTGGGCGGCGGGTCGAGGATGGTAGGGCCGGAGGCGATGTATTCGACGGGATCTCCGAGAACATCCGAGATGATCAAGGTCAGCATCAGCTTTGCGTGGCAGCGACGCGCCAGTCCACCACCTTTGACTTGGCTCAAGCATCGGCGAACTTCGTTGAGTTGCTCAATCGATGCGCCGAGAGCAGATAGGCTACGGGTGACTTCGATTTTGCAATTCAACGGTATCCCGTCGATGGGTAGGCACAAGAGTGCAGAGCCGCCACCACTGAGCAAAACGATTACGCAATCTTTGGGTCCAGCCGATTCCACCAGGCGCACGATTTCACGTGTTCCCGCCACCACTTTTTCCGTCGGTTCGTTCACCCCGCGAGGCCTCGCTTCGCAGATATTTACACGCCACGAAGCGGATGAAACCAATTCGAGCGAATGAGGGTCTACGGATCCTTCGGGGATTTGCACCCAGCCGATCACCATAGGTAATGGACAACCGGAAGAACGAAGCGAGTCCGAGAGACCGACCAGCATTCCACACGAGGCTTTGCCGGCACCGACGACGATGATCCGGTCTACGCCTCGAAGATCGTAGGGGGCACCCTCGATATGGAGCCAACGTCCGTCCCATGCGACCGTGTCCCGAAGGACTCGGTCGGCACGGACCGAATCCACGCCTGCTTGCCAGATATTTAACGCATCCCTTGCAATCTTGCTCACTCGCTCCACTTTCTTCTGGTCTTCAGCTCTCTTGAAGAAGAGAGCGAACAATGTTCCCTTTGCTTCTAGCCATGGGGCGGCCGATAGGCGTCCGAATCTCTTCGGAAATAGGAACACCGAACGCATCGAGGAGCGTAGCATGCAAGTCTTCAATTCGCACCGGATCTTTGACGCCTCGCAGTGCATCGTCGCCAGGGGCGACTAATTCGCTCGTCGTCTCGCCATGCACGTAGCCTCGTCGGAATGGGCCACCGAAAACAAGCGTGCTAAAGCCCGTTGGCCAGTGGTCGCGGCCATCTGCGATGTTGATCTTAGGGGTTCTGCCAAACTCACCACCGCACATGACGATCGTGGAGTTCAAGAGTTGCCTGTCGATTAAAAGACGGACAAGTCCATCAATAGCGCTGTCGAGGATCGAACAGCGACCAGCCTGCAGCGTGTAGTTTTCTACGTGCGTATCCCAACCGCTCAGTTCGACTTCCACGCAGGTGACACCTTGTTCCACCAACCGGACGGCGGCGAGGCAACTGCGACCGAAGGGGGTGTCGCCGAACGACTGACGGACCTCCGATGATTCCCGTTCGATCTCGAACGCTTGGATCTGCGAGCTATCCATCATCGTGGTTGCACGCTGCGTGGAGTTCGTATGAAGTGTCTTGGTCCGATCCAGATCCTTCAATCTTCCTCGCCGAAATACCTTTTCCACTACATTCAGATCGTTGACCCGTTGGTCAAACGAGTCGCGGTCGACGTAGCTTCGAAGATTGGGAAGTGGATCTTTCGGATCGAATAATTGGAACGCATCCCATTGGCTTCCGAGGTACCCACCTCGCGAAGGCCATTGTCCGGCCAGGATAGAGACGTGGCGCGGAATTTCCAAGTTGCTTTCGGATTGATGGCACAGGACGGCGCCGATGGACGGGTGGACCAGCGTCGGATCGGGTCGCCAACCGGTTTTCATGTTGTATGTTGCCCGTTCGTGATCCCCTTCCTTGGAGACCATGGAGCGGACCAATGTTGCCATGTGCATCCATTGCGCGGATTTGGGAAGGGTGGCCGCGATCGATACTCCTGCGAGGGAAGTCTCGATCGACTTAGTCTCTCCGCCAACGGCAGAATTGGGATGTGGATCGAAGGTTTCGAGCTGGCTCGGGCCTCCTTGCAACCAGAGTAAGATCATCGATTTGGGGCGATTGGATCCGGCAATTCGTGCACCCGGTTCGTTCGCGCGAGCAATCTGTTCCGCGAATCGCGTCAAGAATCCGACCGAGGCCAATCCTGTCGCGATCGAGGCCGAGGTCAACAGCTGTCGGCGTCGCATTTGGCCGAATGAGGCACAGCCCAACATGTCGGCAAGCTGATGGCTATCCGGCAGGTTCGAAGGGATTTGGGCTGCGGTCGATTGCGATTTGAGCATCGTTTTACCTTTCAACGGGATGACGCGAGATTTCAATATACCTAGGAGGAGGGATACCTGCGAGGAAAAGCCGACAACGAAATCGTTCCTGGTTCGTTGTTTGGAATTTCGACGTTGGAATCTCGTTCGAGGATAGAGATTCTTGGAAAATCCGCCTTTCGTCTCATTCTATTTCTTGATCGAAATGTTCGGTTCAGCCATTTGTGGGTTCCGGGAA
>VGZN01000098.1 GCA_016872635.1 Planctomycetota bacterium
CGCTGCAGGCGTTGGTGACGATGACTGCGATGGCGGTGCAGTTAGTGGCTGTACAGGTCGGCCTACCGGGCGAACCCCGCTCGCAGGGACTTGATTTTGCGCAAGTCCTTTGACGACATCTGCTAAGGCTTGGAGGTCGACCAACGCGCAAATCTGAACGAGTGCCACTTCCAAGAGAATACGGCTTTGAACGCTATGTTTCATGCGTACGATGGTTTCATCGAGCAATTGCATCGCGGATAGCAGTGTCATTGTCCCCCAACTTTTGCCGGCGTCTCGAAGTTGCTCAAAGCTATTGGGGTTTGCGGTTCGCATGAGTTCGGCAGGACCGCCGATCGACACCGCCATCATATCTCGCAAATATCCGAGCAATTGCTCAGCAAGCTGTCCAGGATCCACCCCTGCGCAGACCGCTTGATCCAATTCAATAAGTGCGGTGCTGGGATTGCGCTCGATCATGCACGATGCGAACGAAGCCAATCGCGTTTCATCCGCTGTGCCGAGCATCGCATGAACGTCTTCGACGGTGATTTGGGCACCACCGAAACTGAGGAGCTGCTCAAGCAAGGATTGGCTGTCACGCATCGAACCCGCGGCGCGGCGGGCGATCAATCGGAGGGCTGCTTCGTCGGCTTTCGTTCCTTCGGTATCGCAAATGAATCGCAATCGGCCGAGAATTTGATCTGTATGAACCGGTGGGAAATCGAAACGCTGGCATCGCGACAAAACCGTGATGGGGATCTTCTCAGGATCTGTCGTGCAAAAGATAAACTTCACATGCCCAGGTGGTTCCTCGAGCGTCTTCAACAGAGCGTTGAACGCTTGGGTAGTGAGCATATGGACTTCGTCGATGATGTAGATCTTGTATTTCGACCGCGTCGGACGAATCGATGCGTTGGCCCGAAGTTGGCGTATTTCATCGATCCCGCGATTGCTGGCACCGTCGATCTCGATGACGTCCATGTCGTCGCCGGAATCGATAGCCAATGCGATCTCGGAACCTGGATCGAATGTCCCTGTACCATCTTCGGAGGCGTTGAGCGCTTTGGCGAAGATGCGTGCCGTGCTGGTCTTGCCTACCCCACGAGCGCCGGTGAACAGATAAGCATGCCCGACGCGGTGGGTTTCGATGGCCCGTAACAGGGCATGGGCCACGGTGTCTTGGCCGACCAGTTCACCAAAGGTCTTGGGCCGGTAGCGGCGCGCGACCACGGTGTATTTTTCATCCCCCGTTTCGACATTACTTTCGTGATTGTGTTCGTTCACCGTCAAGCTCGGTCGTTGGTTGGATCATGGAAGTCATCACTGGTCGGAATGATCGAATCAACATGGATGCATGCTCTTCCAATCCGAGCAAAACATAGGGATTGTCGATTAAACCCTCCAACCCTCCATTGTTGCCGAGAAACCGTGCATCGTACAGGTCGCGAGTCTGCGAACAGTAGTCTCCCCTGGAACTTTTGCACGTTCCCGAAAAAACAGCGGGCGATTTTCGTTACAATTCGCAGATCAGGGATTCTCAAATACGAAGATTCAATGCTTCAATCTTTGTGTTTTTAGCGTTGATTTCGTTGGTTTTGCTCTGTCCGCCGTTAATGTGGTACTCAGGTTTTTCATGAATTTTGCAACTGGTTTTTGTCGGCTTGTTTCTGCTATTCGGCCCTTTGGCGGACTTCGTCATCCAAGGGGGATATCCCTCGCCAGCGGGATTGTGGCTATCGCAAGCTGCTGTCTGGTGGCAAATGCCATAGGTCAACCGCCAAACGCTCAAGTGGTTGTCTCGACCCGAACTTCCACAGTAGTCGCCGAAGCGTCGACAGCCGTATCTCCGACGGCTTCTGCGCCGGCAGTTGCAGAGCTGGCAGTTGCAGAGCCGATGGACGCCTTGATCCTCGACGGCCAGAACAATCACGGGGTTTGGCCGAAAACCACGATAATGATTAAGAAGTACCTTGAGCAGACCGGGCGATACCGAGTCGACATCGCGCGGACCAAGTACACTTGGCAAGGTGCTGAGTGGTTTGAAAAATATCCGCTCCATGATGGAATAGTACATGAAGCATTAGGTGAACCCAAAGCGGATCCAGATTTTCACCCCGAGTTTTCGAAATATAAAGTGGTGATCTCGAATCTCGGATATGGCGCGGCGTTATGGCCCGAGACGACTCAGAAGGATTTCGAAAAGTACGTTGCAGGAGGCGGTGGATTCGTCGTTCTCCATGCGGCCGATAATTCTTTCGGTGATTGGAAAGAGTTCAACACGATGATTGGACTGGGTGGCTGGGGCGGTCGGAACGAAAAATCAGGGCCTTATGTCTATCTCAACCAAGAGGGGAAAGAAGTCCGCGATAATACTCCCGGAAACGGTGGTAGCCACGGTGCACAGCATGAGTTTCCGATCATCGTCCGCGATGCCGAGCACCCGATCACGAAGGGGATGCCAAAGATGTGGTTGCACGCACAAGACGAATTGTACGATCGATTGCGAGGTCCTGCGGTGAACATGAAGGTGCTCGCCACCGCTTATGCAGCCCAAGACAAAGGGGGCACAGGAAGGCATGAGCCAATGATCATGACTATCGACTATGGGAAAGGTCGAGTCTTCCACACGCCGATGGGGCATGGCGACTACTCGATGGAATGTGTCGGCTTTATCACAGTGCTTTTGCGGGGTACAGATTGGGCTGCGACTGGAACGGTCGTTCACCATGAGATCCCTAAGGATTTCCCATCGGCCGACCAATCCTCGAAACGCCCTTTTGAGTGAGTGAGCGATCATGCTTTACGGCAACAAAACACAGATTTCAGCGACGTGGTTTAGGGCTTCGCATCTTCGATTTTCCAGCATTGGGACAGGTGTGTTGGTTGCTATTTTGTGGATGGCTTTCTTTCAGTCGGTCGGTTCCGTTTACGCGATCGAACCGACTCCAAATCGCCACCGAACCATGTCAAGCGACATCGTCGTCTATGGAGGAACCAGTGGTGGTGTGGTTGCCGCGGTCAAAGCCTCCAGGATGGGAAAGTCCGTACTGCTGATCGAGTCGGCGAAGTTTCTCGGTGGACTGACCACTGGGGGGCTCGGCGCAACCGACATCGGAAATAAGCGAGCCATCGGAGGTATTTCCCGCGAGTTCTATCGTCGCATTTATTCGTACTATCAAGCTCCCGAGCATTGGAATCATGAAACCCGCGAGGCGTACTTCAAAGGTCGCACGGTCAACTCGCAAAACGAGAACTCTATGTGGACGTTTGAGCCGCACGTTGCTAGCCGAGTCTTTCAGGATCTGGTCGAGCAAGCGAACGTAACGGTTCTGTACGGCGAGCGATTGGATCGAGCGAAGGGAGTGGATAAGGAGGGCCTTTCGATCCAAAGTATCACGATGGAAAGTGGGCTGCGGGTGCAGGGCAAGGTCTTCATCGACGCGTCCTACGAAGGGGATCTCATGGCCGCGGCCAGTGTCAGCTACCACGTGGGACGAGAGCCCAACTCCCTCTATGGTGAGACGATCAATGGCTTGCAGATTGCGAAGACGATCCATCACCAATTTGTGAAACCAGTGGATCCGTTTCGTGTTCCAGGAGATCGCTCGAGCGGGTTGCTCCCAAATATAACCATGGAGCCTCGTGGAACAGACGGTGACGGTGATCACCGTATTCAAGCCTACAACTTTCGGATGTGCACGACAGATGTTGCCGAGAACAAGGTCGCATGGCCGAAGCCTGTAGGGTATGACGAACTAGATTTCGAACTTCTTCTCCGAAATTTTGAAGCTGGAGATTCACGTGTACCTTGGGCACCGATCTGGATGCCCAATCGAAAGACGGATGTGAACAATAACTTTGCTTTCAGTACCGACTACATCGGAAAAAACTATGACTATCCCGAAGCAAGTTACCAGCGTCGCGAGGAAATCGTCGCTGACCATGTGCGGTACCAGCAAGGGTTGATGTGGACGCTCGCCAACCACCCTCGTGTTCCCGCAAAGGTGCAAGAGATTTTTCAGAAAAACGGGTTGGCGAAAGATGAGTTTGTCGACAACAACTATTGGCCTCGCCAACTGTATGTTCGAGAAGCCAGGCGGATGGTGTCGGACTACGTGATGAGCGAAAAAAATTGCAGGCGATTGGAGGTCGTCGATGACAGCGTGGGCATGGGTGCCTACAACATGGATAGTCATAACACTCAACGCTTTGTCACCGCAGACGGTTTTGCTCGGAACGAGGGGGATGTTCAGATCCCTACGAAACCGTATCCGATCTCACGCCGAAGTATTTGCCCAAAATCGAGCGAGTGCTCCAATTTGCTTGTCCCGGTTTGCATGTCCGCCAGCCATATCGCGTATGGAAGCATCCGTATGGAGCCGGTGTTTATGGTCCTCGGCGAAAGCGCTTCTGCGATCGCTTCGCTAGCCATCGACCAAAACCGAGCGGTGCAGTTGGTGCCCTACGAGGATCTGAAGAAGGTGTTGGTCGATTCCAAGCAGGTTTTGGATTTTGAGTAGTGCGAGGATATCGCTAGACGAAGTCATCCATGCTGATCGGACGAGCAGGATAACTCGGTAGGCTACGAGAGTGAAGGACTAGTTCTTTTTAGCCTTCTCTTCTTTTGCTTTTTGAAGCTTGCTGTTTTCTTTGAACCCTTTTTCAAACTTACCTATCTTTGGCCGGATATTGATCTCACAGTATGCTTGGTCCGGGTGTTTTTCGAAATAGTCTTGGTGGTAGTCTTCGGCAGGATAAAACTTTTTCAGAGGCGATACTTCTGTGGCAATTTTTCCACGAATGGTTCGCTTCTTTTTGAGTTCTTCCACCACGCGGAGCACCGCTTCTTTTTGAGCATCATCGGTGGTGAAGATGACGGAACGGTACCGAGTCCCGTGATCGGGACCTTGTTCATTGACCAAGGTAGGATCGTGCGATTTGAAGAAAATCATCAGTAGTTCTTCATAGCTCACTATGTTCGGATCGAATTGGATTTGACAAACCTCGGCATGCCCTGTTTGATCGGTCGAGACCTGTTGGTACGTCGGGTTGGGAACCTGACCACCCGAGTATCCGGAGACGACCGCTTCGACCCCCCACACTCGCTCAAATACCGCTTCGATGCACCAAAAGCATCCTCCCCCAAAGATGGCAAATTGAGGGCTCGGGAGGTTCGATGGGTTCTTTCCAGACTTGGCAATGTTCGCGCCTTGGGTGTCCTTGGCATCTGGCGAAGTGGTCGGCGACGCCGTTCTCTCGGAGTCGGACGATTGAGGAGTATCATCGCTCTTGGCGGAGGCCCCGGCGCGTTCCAAAATCACCCGCCCACCCGTGGAGGGTTTGGTTTCTTGGGCCGTTGCGTTCGAGGTCTCCACCAGTTGCGAGGAATAACACAATCCGGCGGCGACGAGAATGCTACGCAGCAATAAAGGGGCCCTCATCCGTTTCATCGTTTCCTCATCGATTGTTGGGTGCTTGGCGGGTGGCAATTCGACGAAACCTGGAACTTCGTCGCTTCTTTTGACGGAGTTTATTATAGGTGCAAACTCGAAAGGAACACCTAGTAGCATATCGAAATGATGAGCCAAGATCAAAATCACGAATTGCGAATGGCCATCGCCCCCTTTGCTTCGCGAGGGTGATCCGAGCCACGCGTGTAAGCAAGTGGCGGCTGGGCGTTGGACCCCGCAATCCCCCGGCGCTAGCCATGATACAAACCACAAATCCGGTCGTGATCAGTTACGCGTGACGAACACTTCGGTACGTACCTCCACAGGGCGCTCGCGCTTAGGGCTCGGACGGCATTCGCCTTGCGAATGAAATGACGAGGGTGATCCGAGCCACGCGTGTAAGCAAGTGGCGACTAGGCGTTGGACCCGCAATCCCCCGGCGCTAGCCATGATCAATCAAACCGTGATCCATTCCCTAAAACGGGGCATGCTCGGATATCCGCATCGGGCACATCGCGGTTTCCACTCGCGAAGCGTTCTTTACTACGTCGATTCTCGCCTTTTTGAATCATGGCTGCGACGCGAACTCTCATCGCGCCGACGCCAATGAAGTTGCGATTCGATCTTTTGGTTTTCCAGCATGCAATCGAGCAGCAGATTTGCAAGATGAGGAGCCATCAAACTCCCTTTGGAACCAAGTCCATTCAAGCAAAATAAATTAGGCTGGGTTGGGTGTGGACCGATCAAGGGATGGCGGTCGTAGGATGCCGGTCGAACGGCTGCAACATGGGCTAGTACCTCGCCTTCGAATCGATCCCTTCTATGGGAACTCTCGCTATCGGAACTCTCGCTAGTCAGCGTATCATCAAGGCCCAGGCGTCCATCGGCCAAAGCCATCATGCTATTCCATCGTTGCAGTAACTCGCGTCGGAAACCAAGGGCGTTGGGGTGCTCAATGCTGGTGTCCAAGCAATTCCGATCGTAGGTCGCACCGAGGAGAATGCGGCCTCGTCGCGGCTGGTCATTGGCTTCGTTAGTAGCTTGTAGTGGTACGACCCAAGCTGCATGATGAGCGACCGCAGGTATCAGGGTATCGGACGCTAATTCGAGAATATCCCCGCGAGCGGGATGCAAGGGCAACGCATGGAACCAGTGGTTCGTTCGGGCTGATATACCTTGGCATAGGACCATCATGCGGCTTTGCAGTCCCAACCGCTGGACTCGCACATCATCGGGAGTAAACTTCAGGTCCTGTTCCAGGTCCAGGTGAATCGGGAACCAGCGATTCCTCGAGCGAAAGTACTTGGCGGTCGCATCGAGATATGCTCGTGTGTCAAGTCGGCCAGCTGGCCACATGGAGAAACCTCCCCCCGGGGCATGGAACGGTTGCAACTGCTCCTCAGACATCGGCTCTAACGCGATTCCCTGTTGGCCCATTTCCAATTTGCCCTCTTCACTCCACCAACGCTGGAAAAAGCGTTCCCGCTCGGCGTCGCTTTGAAAGACTCGCCAAGCGGGAGCGACATGCCAAAAATGGGCTAAAGAAATACGTTGAATTTGTTCATAGAGGGCGTTGCAAGCTGGGTAGAACTCGCTCCACTGCCACGATAACGCCAAGCGATCCCCTGTGACAGGAGTAACTAGTCCAGCCGCCACACGAGAGGAACTGCTCGAGGTCGGTTCGTCGATTACCGCGACGTCCAATCCCCGCTGGGAAGCTTGCCACGCGACCGCGCATCCTGCGATTCCACCCCCGACGATGATTAAGTCTACTTGAATGCTAATTGTCGAAACCCCCGCTTATCCAACCCCCGTACATGTTGCCCATTGTAGCTATCCTTTCGGTAAAGTTTCCCTCCGTTTGCCCAGCAAGGGATCTTGGCAATACAATGTCGGAATACAATGGAACGCGTGTCTAATCCACCCCGTCTATAACGGTAGGGACACATCCACTTTATAGGACGACAGGCAATTGGAACCTTTTCGACTCGTTTGCCCGAATTGCACCAGCAAAATCGTTGTGCGTCATCCGCAACTAGTCGGTCAAACGCTTCCATGCCCCCGCTGTCAAAATAAGATTTTGGTTGTGGCACCACCGCCAAGTGAAGGGGCCGCGAACCCACCTATACCTCCGTTAGAGAGTAACCAGCGGTCAGACTCTTCCCAGAAACCTATTACCAGCAACCGCACGGTGCCTTCCATTTCCGGAAATGCGAGTGGCAAGGGGGCAACTCTGGATGCCTCGACCGCAAAGCCAGCTTCGAATAGACCCGCTAATCCAGACTTAGCCAATCCCTCAAAAGCCAATCCTGCGACTGCCAGGCAAACAGAGCCAACCAAGCCTGCTGCCACGGTACGTCCGATCTCGAGTGCCAAGCCTTCTCCGGCGTCGCGCGGACCGATCATTAATTCTGACGCAATCACCAAAGTGGATGCTGCCGATTGGGATTTGGGAGATTTGCAAAGCCAACTCGCGCAAGGGAACCCGTCGGTAGAGCCAACCGATCCATCGTCGTCGTTGGGTGGGGCACTGGGTGGCGAACTACCTGACTTCACCGCTGCAGAACAGACGGGCGATGTGCCATTTGTCCCAGTCTTCAACGAGGGATTGGATGCGATTCGAACTCAAGATGGACTTTCTGATTCGCGCAAGCCCGCAGGTCTTTCACCTGCGACATGGGAGAGTCAAACATCACAAGCACGGCGACAACTGCTTTTGTTGTCCGCGATCGGTATCACCGGTTGCTTGCTCGCCGTTCTGGGTTTCCTCGCGTTTATCAAGTTCTTCGGCAAATCCACAGAAGCCCCAGTTGCAGCGGTGAAACCGGGCGGGATCGCTGCACCCAATCCTGATCCTGGACTCAATCCTGCCAACGGAAACCAAAAAACGAACGTAGGAGCAGACGGTGTCCCTGCCCAGGACCAAGTGATTGGTAATCCAACTAATCCGGGGACGGAGATCGTAGGTGCTCCTGGCGATGTAGCCACACCTGAAGCCGGCGCGTCGGATACAACTGATCCAGGGATGACGACAACAAAGCAGCCCGACTTGTTAGGCGGGAACACTAACAAGCGTGTCGATGATGGCAAGGGTGCCGATGATAGCAAGGGTGCGGCCATGGCTGGGAGCACCGAGGTACCCGGCACGGAGCCTGTAGCTGGGCCTGTACCTGGGCCTGTCGATGAAAACCTTCCCGATATTTTCAAAGACTTTCAAAAAATGTTTGATCGTTCGAGCCAAGGTCAATGGGACGATGTGGGCAAGGGTGAGCGAACGTTGGACCAGGAACTTGCTATCGAAAACGCGGATGTACTATTGAAGGACGAGTACTATCCAGCGGCAATCGATATCCCTGTTTGGACCGAACGAGCAAAACGAAAATTGGCCAAGGTTCAGACCAAGCCGATGTCGTTGCCCCGGGCGATCGACTGGATCAATCAGATGACGGGTGCAGGAGTATCTCTCGATTGGTTTCTGCTTAACGCCGCTCGGATCGACTTGAAGGAAGAGTCGATCGTGTTTTCAGGGGAAGACCAAACCGTCGGTGGATTGCTGGAGACGCTATGCCAAGCCAAAGGATTGGAGTTGATCTTCGACGGTGAAGGGTTTCCCTACCTTCGCCCCAACGAACTTGTGGTCAATGAACAGCTCAAGCTCTGGAATAGCGAAATGGAGAAGTGGTTGCAGCAATCCCTTCCTCCCGAGGCTCAGAAGGACATCGTTCAAGTCTTGATCCAGTTGCTGGAGATTGAAGGATGCACATTAGAGGCTGGCAAGCTTCAGTGGAAAGACTCATCCAATCCTTACGCACAAATACAATTACTCGCGAGTTTGAACTCGGTCCGCGAAGCGAAATCCGTTCCCCGATTGAAGTTTACACCGGGACAAGACCCCTACGATTTTTGCCGACCTGCGGCCTGGGTACAACTGCATCAGAGGTTGCAAAGGCCTCTTCCTTCCGACGCGGTCATCTATGAGGATCGTCCGATTGCGGATGTTCTGACAAGGGCAGCCAAATTGACGGAGACTAGCTTGCTCATCGACTGGCCGGCTGCATGGTCGCACGGACTACATCCAAACCGTTTGGCCGTGTCGGTTCTTCGAGGCCGAACGCTTGAGGAGATCGGCAATCGGTATTTCGACGACTACTCGCTCGAAGTTCTGCCGCTCGACGGCCGGACAGCGATGATGACGACGGATAAAGAAAGACGATCGATTATTCGGGTTATTGCGATTCGGACCGATCAAGGCATGAGCACAGACGAGATCAAAATGGCAATCCGGCCGCTGGTGCCTCGTGGAATCGACCAGAAGTCTAGGTTCCGAATGGTTCCGTTGCCGGGCGATGAAAAAATCGTCGTGATACGTATCTGTCCGCCAACGATTTCTATGATGCGCGATCCCGAGTTGGTGCGAGCGTTAGGTGTTGATCGTCCTGGAAATTGATAGTCACGCGACGACTTCATCGCCAAATTCATCGCCAAAAAAACTTTTTCGAGCATTCCCCGTCCATTTCTATCGCAACGCATGCCGTCTGAGTTGTTTTTGGTTTCTAAGTTCGTCGGCACCCCTACTCTCGCTCGCTCTACAGTTCGTTCGAACAAACACTTCCTGCATTCCATCGCTGGTAAGAGCCGATAATTCCAGCCTATCCCGAATGCCGAGCCGTGAACGAGCATGTCCGGTTGTAGCAATTGGCGAAGAGAAACCGCGCCAAGAAATTCTTTTCAAATTTGGTCCACGGAGAGCCGATAAGGACCGTCTCGCATGAAGGCGTCCCTGTCTAGATGTCTAGACTGGGTGTACTACGGATGGCGGTTTCTCACTCGATACTTGAGAGGTCGCGACCTATGTCTATTGAATTTTTGAATGCAGCAATGGGAGTTCTTTTTCTAGGAGTATGGTTAATTGTCGGCCATATCATCGCAGTGGATTACATTTAGGGACGAATGCCGGTTGTAACGGCACGACGCAAAAAGATTAAAGTTCTTCACTGAGTGGGGACTTGCAGAACGTGAGATTTCACGCCGGGGACCACATGCCCAAAAGCATGTGGTTCTCGGCCGTTATTTGAAGCGTGGCCTGCTATCTTGAATCGATTTACAATACCCAATCGATTCACCGTGCGGCAGTGTTGCGTCGGATGGGGGGGCGATGGTGTGGAGATCGGTTTGAATCATCGTGATGATTTCTCAAGAGTGGAATGCGGACCATGCACACGATACCTCGACTCAAGTTTTGCGGTTTTACTCGCATGGTGGATGTGGATGCCGCGATCGTTGCCGGTGCGGATGCGATTGGCTTGAACTTCTATGAGAAAAGCCGACGTTACGTCGATCCAGAACATGCGGCTCCGTTGTCGCGTGCGATGGAGGGGCGGGTTCAACGTGTTGGGGTTTTTGTAGATGCGACGCCGGCTGAGGTGGCGGAAGTCGTGTCGAAATGCGCGTTGGATGTGGTCCAATTGCATGGAGACGAGTCGCCAACATGGGTGCTGGAGTCGCTAAATCAACCGTCCCTACAGGGGTTGGGGATCATCAAGGCTCTCGCTTATCGCGGTCCGGAGGATGACGCACATGTTGCCGCATGGAGTGCTTTAGCTAACGAGGTTGGTACGCGATTTATTGGGTTGCTGGTGGATGCTTATGATCCTGTACTGCGTGGCGGAACGGGGCGTACGGCGCGTTGGGATTTGCTGAATCCACGCCCTAAGTCTTTTGTTGCGTTAGGCAATCGTTTTCCGACACCATTGATTCTTGCAGGTGGGATACATCGCGGTAACGTGAGCGATGCGTTGCGAATTGCGCGTCCTGACGGGATCGATCTAGCGTCTGGTATCGAGGCTTCTCCTGGGATCAAGGACCCAGAGGCGATGCGGAAGATCGGTCGCATCGCGCGTGAGTACTACGCTCGAGGATGATCACGCGAGAGCGCTGCGCGTGGGGGCGATGGTGCACGAGCGGTGGTGGCTGTGTGCCAGCAGGTTACCAATTGTCTACGAACACGAATTCGATTTTGAACGCGTGGATTCAGTGGCGGCGACTAGTTTGGAGCTCTCTCCAAAAGCACTCCGTTAATCGTTGAGCAACCGAAGCATCAGTGGGTATTTCCAGAATCTTCCGCCGTTGGCTTTGATGCCACCGATGATTGGGAAAATGACAGCGATGATACCGAGCGCCATGAGGATGGGAATGCCGATCAAGAGGAACGACAGAAGTGCGGCGACGACACCGTAAATGAACATGCAGAGCAAGAAGTTCAGGACTTCCTTGCCGTGCGCGTCGATTTCTGGAAATTCCTCTTTCTTCAATTGCCAGATCAGAATGGGGAGGATGAGTCCGGCGAAGGGGACGACATATCCTGCGAAAACCGAGAAGTGGACTAGCATGGCCCAGTTGCATCCGCTCATAGTTCGAATACTTCCGTGATTGGATTGGCGTTGGAGAATGGGAAGGGGTTGGATTGGTTGAGGATCGGGAATGGTGTGATTTTACAGTCTGAGGCGATCAGGGTGGAATGGTGCTGTGGATGCAATGGTATCCGCAGTGATCGCTTGTGACGAAAACCAGTCTTTCCTGCCTTAATGGGGATTCGAACGGAGAGTGGATGTCTTGGTGGAACTCGATACGAAAAGTGGGATTTCTGAGGTAGAAAGATGGAGATTGAGGTGACAAGGGGTGGTCCTGGCGGACGAAGCGGGCGATAATTAGGAAACAACCGGGGGCGACTTGGAATCGACCGGATGAATTGAAGATTTTGGTGGCATGCCGTGGTTGGTCGAGAGGCCACGTTAATACTCGATCAAAAAAAGTAACTGCAGAGAATAATCTCGCACTGGCAGCCTAATTTAGGCTTCCCAGGTACCCGGGGCCCGTCGGAGGCGCTGGAGTACCTGTCGCAATTCCGAATCGCCATGGCCCGTGTCTCGCACGGACATGGTTAAAAAAGCTCGAGGCTGGCGCACCGCACCGATGCCAACGACGAACGCGGTGGGCGAGACAAAGAACAGTTGGCTAAGCATGTAGAGGCTGGATCGGAAGCATCGCGGGACGCGGGTTCAATTCCCGCCGCCTCCACTAACGC
>VGZN01000099.1 GCA_016872635.1 Planctomycetota bacterium
CCGCCCATGACCCACGATCACGCGTCTGCGAACGCGATCCAGGTCCTCGAACAGTTGGTCCCAGCGCTTGAGAATGCGAAGGTGCGATTGGCGATCGAGCCACTCGGTCCCGGCGAAGGGAATTTTCTGAATCATGCTTCCCAAGCTCGAACGATCCTCGAAGCAATTGGAAGTCCGTGGGTCCAACTGCATTTGGATGTTAAAGCGATGAGCACCGAAGGCATTCCTATCGATCAAGTCATTCGCGAGAACTCTGATTTGATGATCCACTTTCATGCCAATGATCCAAATCTACTCGGGCCTGGAATGGGCGCAGTCGATCAGCAACCGATTTTCCAAGCCCTCAAAGATATCGATTATCGAGGTTGGGTAAGCGTCGAGGTATTTGATTACTCTCCTGGTGTAAAAACCATTCTCCGCAGGAGTATGGAAACCATGGCCAGGTGCGCTGCGAATACGAAGTAGTTTGCAAAAACGAAGTAGTTGCAATACCAGATTGCAAGTTGTCACTCGGTCTTTAGAAGGACGGTTCGGAAATCGATAATTTGAATACTTCGGAAACTCGTGCTGCATCCTCAAGGGATGATCGCACAAAGAACTCGAAATTTCCTTGGCTTGCAATCGCCGCGTTGGTGATGGTCAATGCATTGTGGGGTTTTTCGTTTCCTGTAGTGAAGATGCTCAATGAGTTGACGGATGCGCATTTCGGCATGAACGAGGCTTCGGAGTCGACAGCGTTTCGAGTTATCGTCTCGTCATGGATGATCGCAGTCCGGTTCACGCTAGCGCTGGTCATGCTCGCGATTCTCTGGAATCGATTGGTCCGAGACGCGACTCGGCAGGAGTGGCTTGCTGGAGCGGCAATCGCGGTCATATTCTACGTCGGATTGGTCCTCCAAGTAATTGGGCTGGCGACGATTCCTGCATCGCGAAGTGGTTTTTTAACGAGCCTAACCGCAGTATTCACTCCGCTGTTCGGTGTCCTCGTGTTTCGTCGAATTCCCTCTCGGTGGATGGTCATGGGAGCGATTCTCGCGGTCGCGGGCGTGGTGGTCCTAACGGGCTTGGTGGAATGGACTCCTCGCGGTATCCGATTGGCTGAGGATGCGGCAGATCGATGGACCCTTGGCGATACTTTGACCACCACCGGCTCGGTCTTTTTCGCATTCCAAGTTCTTCTGCTCGATTATTACGGGAAGCGTATCGAATCAAGCCGCATTACTCCCGGTATGTTTCTCGTGACAGCAATCCTCGGATGGGTCACGACCTTGATCATTCTGTTCACGCCGATTCGCGAGTGGACCATGGTGCCTAATATGGCGATCACGGACTGGACCGCATTGGCATTGCGGCCCCCCTTCATTCTGGCGATGGTAGCATTAGCATTTTTTTGTTCGCTGTTGTCCTTTGGTTGGATGAATCGTTACCAACCTCAGATCACCGCATCTCAAGCTGCAGTGATCTACAGCTTAGAGCCGGTCTTCGCATCATCGTGGGCATTGTTCCTGCCCGGTATGTTGGCTCCATGGACAGGAATGGAGCATCCCAATGAGAAGATTACGTTGGGTCTCTGGATGGGTGGGGCATTGATCCTGCTCGCCAACGTCGTTGCGCTGTACCCATCGAAATCCAATCGCGAGACGCAGGACGCAACACGATCTTGAACATAAAGAATGCGAACAACGGAGTCTGCTACTTGGTAGCGACCGAAATCACATACCAAAGATTTCCGCTGTATAAGATTCTTTGGCAGCTTCCTGTAAGCAAATCACCGTCGTCATGCAATTTGTCCAGCTTCGATAGGAGTTGATTATTTGCGGTTGCTGCAGGGCTGAATCGAAGAGGAATTTTGATGAGGTTGCCAACATTTGTAGTCGGTCCATTCCAATCCCAACGACCGTTCAGCGGTGTGTCATTCGCAAAAATATTGTTGGAAAGATAGGGTTGCATCTTAGGTGGTAGGGTGCTGTTTTTGACATCTGCGGGCCAATCGCCGGTCGTTGCGTTGATGGTGCACGCGATATTGTTGATTCGACGCGCGGTCTCAGCAGCGGAAGCGATTTTTGCTTTTTCGGATTGCGTAAAAGCGCGGAGCATGGATATCGCCATGATTGCGACAATCGCTGAGTAGACAACCAGTTCAACGAGTGTAAAGCCTCGTCGACTTGGTTGCACTTGAACTGGAATTTTCAGCGCCCTGTCGTTCAAACGGCTTCGACCTCGTCGCATTCGAATGCACTTCTCTGGATTCGCTTCAGCAGGTTCCCTCAATGCGTTTCTCACTGCGTAGATTACGTTGGGCTTAATCCTGCAAACATCCCTTTAAAATGTTAGGTTGAGTTCGCGTAGGAAAAGTCTTTAGGGGCTTGCGATTACGGAAACGAGGATGTCGTTGCTGGAAAAGGAGAGCCTTAAACCCGTTCAATCGGTACAAGCGTTAGCCCCGACTCATCGGAAATAGGTAGGTGCTGGCTGAATTACTTGGGGAGATTTCCGTACAGCAAGCTCAGGTATTGCGTGAATATGATGAAGATCACGGCGATGATCATACCTGCGATTGCAAACCAAATCGCAAACCCAGCCGTGACTGCCAATTGCTTCAGAGCAAGTTGTGCTTTTTCGCGATATTGAACGGCGAGTCGTTCGAGGGACTCGCTGTCATTCCCGCTCAGTTCGCCGATTTCGAGAGTTTGGATAAACTCATCGGGCAGACGTTTGGGGGCATCGAGCGATTCCGCAAGTGAGTGTCCTTGTTGGATCGAATCGGTCATCTGTTCGACACCCGAGATGTAGTAGTAATTTCCGGTACTCAAGACGGAATCGCGAACACTGCGCTTTGCATCGACACCAGCACCGAGCATCATCGAGAGAGACATCGATAGACGTGACAGTGCAGTCGTTGTTAGAACAGTACCGATCACGGGTACGTTTCTTATCAACGGGACCAGTGTTTGGTGGCAGTTGAACCAATTCTTCCAGATCCCAAACGCGATGGTTCCAAGGACACCACCGATCACCGAGAGGATACTTAGGAAAATCAGAACGCCGGAGACACCTCTCAAGCCAACTCCTGTAAGATCGATGGGTTTTTCCTGAGTACTTCCTGAGGTGAAGAATCCATTGATGAAGATCAACGCGCAGACGATAAGGATGGCAACCACGAACTGGATCACGGGGGTGGTGATTTGCGATACGAACTCTTGGCGGGTTCGTTTCAAATCAGCGTAGTAATCGGACATATAGCGGAAGACTCGCTCGACTTGTCCGGAGTGCTCACCCGCCTCCACCATCTTGATGAGCAGGGGAGGGAAGTAGACGCCCTGCAGTCGCATGGCTTCGCCTAATGAATACCCTAATCGAATCTTGTCGGAAGTGTCTTTAACGGCATCGCGATACCGGGCCGAACCCACTTTTGACTCGACATCGAGGGCGCGAAGGATATCGACACCTGCGTGCAGTCCTGTAGCCAATCGGTTGCAGAAGTTTTGAAGCTGTCCGAGCGAGGCTCCTCCAAAGATCTTCTCGAGCGTCCGTGGATTGGACGGATCGCTCGAGTCAGGTATCGGAGGTGGCTGCTGTCGCGAAGACTTCTTCGGAGGTGTATTCGATGCCTCGTAGGGGTTCTGCCTGGATGAATTTCCGTTGGACATCGAATCAATCTCCATCGCCAAGGCGAATAGGTTGGTTTCGCCGAGCGTGGCTGGTGTTAACGTTGTACGCGGGCCGAGCCACCCTTAGCCAATATTTCCACTTCTGGCAATTTCGCCATTGTGGTATCACCGGGGAAAGTGGTCAGCAGCGCGCCGTGAGCCCAGCCCAATCGCAACGCTTGCTCGGGATCTTTACCGGCGAGCATGCCATAAATCAACCCAGAGGCAAATCCGTCACCGCCGCCGATGCGATCGATCACGTCGAGTTGCATGGTTGGGCTGACATACCTCTTCCCATCATACCAAAGGACCGCAGCCCATTCGTGCCGATTGGTGGATTTTACTTCACGCAGCGTCGTCGCCACCATTTTGACATTCGGGAATTTTTCAATAGTTCGGTCGATCATCTTGAAGAACGCATCCGGGTCGAGTTCAGACTTGTGCTCGACGTCTTGACCCTCGATGCCGAGTCCTTTTTGAAGGTCTTCTTCATTGCCGACCAGCATATCGACGTGCTTAACGATTTTGCTAATCATTTCCTGGCCTTTGGATGGCCCGCCGATGGTGGCCCAAATTTTTGCGCGGTAATTCAAATCAAACGAGGTCACGGCACCAGCGGCTTGGGCGGCTTGCATCCCCTCGATGATCAATTCGGAGGTGGTGTTCGAAAGGGAGGCAAAGATGCCTCCGGAGTGGAACCATCGGACTCCTGTTGAGAAGATGCTCTTCCAGTCGAAATCTCCTGGCTTCAGCATTGCCCCTGCTTCATTGGCACGATTGTAATACACCACCGGTGGACGTACGCCTTGGCCGCGATCACTGTAAACGGTCGCGATGTTTGGACCACGCACACCATCGTGCTCGAAGTGCTTGTAGTAGGTCTTGACTCCCATTTCTTTGACGCGAGTCTGTACCAATTCCCCGATACCATAGTTCACCATAGCGGTAGCAACACCTGTCTTCAAACCGAAACAATCGGCGAGATTGGCTGCCACGTTGTACTCACCACCCGAAACATGAACATCGAATGTCCGAGCCTTGCGAAATGGGATGATGCCTGGGTCGAGGCGATGGACCAAAGCCCCTAAGGAAAGAAAATCGAGTTCGCAAGCATCGGTACGGATCGCAAGTTCGGACATAGTGTCTCCAGAGGTTAGTGAAATTGGTTTTTGGGACAGTGGATTGGGGGTTGGACGGTGACGGGACAGGAATAGGGAGTTAGATCGTTGTTGAGGAAAAGCCACCATCGACGACCAAGTTGTGTCCGGTAACGAACGAGGATGCAGTTGGCGATGCCAGAAATACCACGGAGCCAGCGAGTTCGTGGGCATAACCGAATCGCCCTATCGGCGTGTGGTTGATGATCTGTTCTCCCCGTGGAGCGAGGCTTCCATCGGGGTTGTACAACAAGCTGCGGTTTTGTTCTGCGGGAAAGAAGCCTGGACTGATGCAATTCACTCGGATACCGCGGGGCGCCCACTCGCGTGCAAGAAACTTGGTGAAGTTAATCACGGCTGCTTTGGCGGCCGAATAAGCGACGACGCGCGATAAAGGGATAATCCCTGACATCGATGCAACGTTGATGATGCTGCCAGAGTTCCGCAATAGCATCGTTTCACCGAAAACCTGACAGGGATGGACCGTCCCACCGATCAAATTTAGGTCGAATACTTGCTGCCATGCATCGAGAGAGAGATTGCAGAAATCATCCCCGGGCTGGAGGGTTGCGTTGCTTTGATTACCGCCTGCAGCGTTGATGAGTATGTCGACGGGGCCGAGCGATTTTTCGATATGGTCGCGAGCGTGGGCCATCGAGTCGCGGTTCATCGCGTCTGCAGACACGAAGACGGCTTCTCCACCTTCGCGGCGGATGTCTTCAGCGCGACTCATGCCTCGTTCCGCGTTCCGTCCCACAACAGCTATACGAGCCCCCGCAGCTCCCAACGCCGAGGCCATCGCACCCCCGAGGGCACCGGTTCCACCGATCACAACGGCGACGCGATTTTCTAGTTGAAAAAGACTTTCTAATCCCATGGCTTGTCTCATGTTCGGATGAGGTTTTTCGAATGCAAGAACGCCCAATTGGATGGCAACATCGCATCATCTGCAAGGGGGCAAAAAACCAAGTTTTTTGCGAGTAATTCATCGTCTGTACGCTTTTCATTACCCCGGAGGTGACGGGGGGCAATCTGCGTCGAGAAAAACGATGGAAATCATGGATCGCTTTCGAGTCGCTGTGTCCATCGTTTCACGCCTACTCGTAGCGATTGGGATGTGCTTCCATCACGGCTGCAGGCTCCAAGAAGAGATTCTCTACGCACGATCTTTACAAGTGCTTTGTTATTGCTTCACGCAACGCATCGGACATCGATGATTTTCGTTTGCAATCGGGGAAGGTTTGATGAAGTCGTTTTAGCAATCATTGGCGCGGACCCGCTATTCGATATTCTCCGCTGCGTCATTCAATCCTATTGCTGATGTAAGTTCGCTTGGACTGGTCTTTCAGCAGAACCATTTTTAGGAGTGTTCTTATGGCTACAGGTTGGTGGAATCAAAGTATTCGGCGTGTTGCACCGTCGAACTGCCGGCGAGCCTTCACGCTCGTCGAGTTATTGGTTGTTATTGCAATCATCGGAATTCTGGTGGGGCTTTTGCTTCCAGCAGTGCAAGCAGCTCGGGAAGCTGCACGGCGTATGTCTTGTTCAAGCAACATGCGTCAAATCGGGCTCGCCTTCATGAACCATGAAT
The DNA here is from genome assembly GCA_016872635.1 of Planctomycetota bacterium. GTDB lineage: Bacteria > Planctomycetota > Planctomycetia > Pirellulales > Pirellulaceae > JBKCUI01. Next base: position 6,399 of record VGZN01000099.1, read on the forward strand.
CGGCGTTGAAGCATTTACCTCAAGGCCCATACGACGGCGATCCGAGTTTACCCGGTATGGTCTACAACGAACCTATCGGAGCGTACGAGAGTGGCACCACCTGCTGCAACGCAGCAAGTCCAAAGGGGTGGAGCCACTGGTTCAAGATCCTTCCTTACGTCGAAGGGCAAAACGTTTACAACCTTGCCAAATTCGATCTGCCACCGATCCATTCGGGACGTCCTGCCAACTACAACGGCGAAGACGATGTCGCGCGCTCGATCATCCCCATTTACTACTGCCCCTCGCGTCGCAGCGGAGCCGTGTACGGCAGTGGGCGCTTTGCACGCTGCGACTATGCTGGAAACGCGGGCTTCTTCCAAGGCGAAGTGCATGAAAACTGGGGCGATATCCCTACTGCTCCCCTAGGTATGTCTCCTCGTCGAAACGAACGAACACCGGAAAACTTTGGAACTATGCCAGGCCGCCAAGGGATCATCGTGTGGTCGGCGCAAGGAGCCAAGCGGCGCATTCGCGACATCACGGATGGAACTTCGTCCTCGATCATGGCCGCTGAAAAATGCCTGCCCCACAAACGCTTTGGCGTTGATGGTGGCGACAATGAACGATGGAACAACGCGGGTTGGGACGAATGCGTGATCCGTTACCACTTTCCGCCCAAGTCAGACTTTGATCCGTTCGTGATTGTTTCTGGATCACCATCGAACCCGCAGGACGGTAGTAATGTCTGGCGACGCTACTTCGGATCGAGTCACGGGAGCGGTTTGAATGCGACTTACGCCGATGGCTCTGTTCGTTTCTCCCCTTTCAGCGTTGATCCGATGGTTTGGATGTACCTGTGCGTTATCGATGACGGTCAAACCGTGAATATCGACGAGTAATCTGCGACCAGGCCCCCATAAAAAGTGACTGACCAAGGCAGCTCATAACGGATGAGCTGCCTTGCATGAGATGAAGATGCTAGAGTTGAAAGCGTAAGATGTGTCCTATGTTGAAGAGATTTCCAAAGTGGATATTGCTGGGATTGTGCTGCGTGACTCTTGGATGCGGCGGAAGCAGCGCACCTATTCTTCCTACTGGTGAGTTGACGGAGGAACAGAAAGCGAAAGTTCGCGCCGAGGACAAGGCGATTGAAAACGAGGAGAGCCAAGGGAGCGCGGGGAAATAGTCCTTAGCGTTCGCCGGTAGCTCTTGTTTGTATTCAAAATTCTACAGGTCAAGAAGGCTTGCTATGCTTTGTCATTGCTTTCGTAATGTATTCGTCTGTTTACTGGTAGCACTGTGCTTCGCTACGGGATGCGAAGACAAGCGGCCGATTGCATCGAAATCATCGCCAGCCCAAGCGGGTGGGGCTACTAAAAATGAAGCGCAGCAGAGTTCCATACTGCTCGATCATCCCGAGTACGCGAACTGGAGTCGATTCCCGGTGGGGGCATCCGTTACACGGAAACGAGTGGTTACTAATGAATTTGGTGAAGTTCAAGTAACGACGAAAATGTGGCTTGAGGATAAATCCAAAACAGAGGTTGCTGTTGGAAGTCAAGTCTCGGTCGTTCGGTCCGATAACCCTCCCGAAAACAACCCACCTAGCAGCACGACATACCCTGCCCAATTCTCGCCCCCGACCGGAATGAAGCCAGAACTGTTTTTGCTACCGTCCGGTAAAGCGAAGCTCGTTGGAGAAGAAAAGGTATCGATTGGTGAGGTCGAAGTCACTGCTGAAGTCTACGAGTGGACAGAAAATAATGAAGCGGGACAGATGACGGTCAAGCTGTGGCGATCGGAGGAGATTCCAGGTCGAATTGTTCGTCAAGAGATGCTGACCGAATCGAGTTCGACGAGAACCATCGAGCAGATCGGCGAGCTTGATTTGAAGGGTCAGTGAAGGTCAGGGTAAGTGATCTTATCGGCGGACTACCCACGGCAAGATCCATAGCACGAAGAAGGGAATCGCGATGGCCGAGAGGATATTGAGCCCCAGACCGGCCAGTAGCATGTCTCGTACCGGGAACCGGCGCTGTGCGAAAACGAGTGTGTTCGGTGGCGTTGCAACTGGCATCATGAAACCGCAGCTGCTGGCGAGGACCGTAGCACTCAGAAGTAGCAGTGGATCAATCCCCATCGCCGGTGCAGCGCTCATGAGGATCGGGATCATGGTGGTGGCTGTCGCGAGGTTGCTGGCCAGTTCCGAAATTGCGATCACGAGGATCACAACGCAAGTGATCAAGATATAGGTCGGAACGCCATGAAGCTGTGATGCAATGGCGGCGATATGTTTATCTAGGCCAGAGGCACTGATCGCGATCGACAAGCTCATTCCACCTCCAAAGAGAAGAAGCACGCCCCATGGGATTCGCTCGATGTCCGACCATTCAAGTACTGGGGATCCGATAGGAAAGATCAATAAAGCCGCCATCGATGCCATCGCAATCCACGGGTCATTGATCAACTTGATCCAAGTACCAATGCTGGTGTCGTCGAAATATGCGAGCAATGGGTCTCGCAGGATCCACATGCAAGCCGCGATGCAAAAGATGATCAAGGTTGTGGATTGCTTGGTGGTGAATCCAGGATTGGTTGCCCATTCGTCCTTCCAAGCCAAGGGTGCTTCCACCTTCAAATCCCCCATCGGCCAGAGGACCCAGACCATCCAAATCCAGCAACCCACCAGCAACGTTGCGACGATTGGCAAGGCGATTAACATCCATTGGAGAAAGCCGATTTCGATGTTGTTCTGTTCTAGGAAACCCGCGAAAAAAATGTTCGGGGCTGTACCCACCAATGTTCCCATCCCACCAATGCTGGCCGCATAAGCGACACCGATGAGCAAGGATGTCGCAAATCGCCGATCCTCTTGGGTTGCAATAACGCTCATGGCCAAGGGCAGCATCAGCATGGTCGTCGCGGTGTTATTCATCCACATACTCAACAGGGCGGTGCTGAGCATGAATGTTCCAACGACGGTTGCGGCGTTGGAACCCGCCCAGCGGAGCAAGAAGAGAGCTCCGCGGCGGTGGAGTGTCGTTTTTTCGATCGCTAATCCGAGTCCGAACCCACCGAGGAAAAAGTAAACGCTTTCATGCGCGTAGGGAGCGCAGGATTTCATCATGGCGTTTTCCGGATAAAGCCCGGTGAGTGGTAACACCAACATGGGTAGGAGGGCTGTCAGTTCCAACGGCACGGCTTCGGTGACCCACCAAAGGGCCATCCACAGGCTCAGCATCGCGACGGCCGCCGCGGGTGTCTCCAAAGCAAAGTACTGCGTCAGCGATAGATAAAGAATGGCACTCAGAAGTGGTCCCGCAATGAATCTCAACATCTTCATGGCAAGAGCCGGTTCGCAGAGGTCGTTGTTGCTGTGATTTTAGGGGCAAAGATATCGTCGTTCCGAAGCTCCGACAATCGGACGAGAAGTAGCACATGCTGCATGTCACCGTCTTTGGTCAAGGTCTTAAAAAAGTGCTCCCCCAAACCTCGAGACTCTTGAATTGCACCGATAACAATACAGTCACCGCGTTGCAGTCGAAGTTGAACCGCAAGAGAATCCCACGCAAGAGCATCGCGTCGCTCATCGGTTCGGATGGCGGAATCTTTGGCCACGACAATCCGTTTGGTCTCCCCGTACTCCATCTCGGGGACCAATCGGACCAATGCAGATGCATCTCCCGAAGCGGCTGTAAAGAGAGAGAAAAAGAAATGAGGTGACTTGAACGTTCCGCCCTTCATGGCACCATCGAAGTAAAATAGCGTGGCTTGATCGTGTGGAAGCCGCCTAACCGTTAACTCTTTCCTGGAATCTGGCCGGCAACGCCAAAGCTGGCAAAACGAAGAAACGTCAGCAGCCAGTCCTGCTTGTTCCAAAGAGTCTTCATCCCGTCGACGTTCGCTGGTACGAACCCAGTTTTCGAGCACGACCGGGAGATGCCCTGTTGCTTTTGCTGCGCGTAGTCCATTGCGATCAAGTGCCATTCGAGTGTCTGGAGTGATCACTTGTTCATCGAGCGACGCCCATAATTCAGCGAGTTGTGAAGCTTGTTGGTCATCGAGCCGTATGAGGATCGATTCGATCCCGATGGTATCTCGGGAGCTCTCTACTTTCCCAAAGGTTTTTTCAATGGGGGGTGGTTCTGGTTGGGTTGGTAGCCAGCCCGTACACCCTGGAAAGCAGATTGCAAGTGTGAACCAAATCGATCGACAGCCACGCGCGGATCCGCGAAAACGATTGGCAAGAGAGCGATCCTTGGTGACCACGGGCGTGATTCGGCCCGAACCCGAGCTCAGCAGGTTTGGGCGTCGATTGTCTCGTGGTTTCGCGCTGCCCATCGCAGTCTCCATCCTCGAAAGCAACTAGCGAGACTTTGGAGTGTTCGATGAGGCTGGAAGGCCCGGGTTTGCAGTCCTTTGGCCGGAAGACGTGCCCGCGCCAGCAGGAGGAACACCTTGCGGGGTACCAGTCGGAACGCCTAGCCCAGGAGCACTTGGAACCGGAACGCCGGGACCTGTGGGAACAGCGGTGTTCTGAGCGGGTAAATAAGGAATCTCGTTGGTCGTCCATCCTGTTCCTGGATCGGTCGGAATAAACTCCTGCCGCCAAATCGCTTCGCTCAACTTCTGGAAGATCGTAGTGTTGGTCTGGCGATTCGCAAACTGATAAACCATCCGTTTGTCGCGCGGTTCCAATACGACTCCATTTTCGTTGCTTCCTTTGTCATTCCACTCGGGCATAAACAGAACCATTAGAACAGGCAAGAACATCTCGCGATCGAGGACGATCTGTACGTGGTGATAGTTCACAGCATCGACGGGATACTTGGGATAGGCTTCAATCGCGTATTTGTCCTGGACTGGCTTTCCGTTCTCCATGCCTGCGCTGATCATACGCACCCAATACCTAGCCTTGATCTCTTCGGCTTTGACACCGAACAAAAAGGGAAGCGGTGAGTTCATGATCCCGAGGCCCTGCATCTCCGGAGGAAGTTCTAATCGGGTTCGAACCTTCACCTTGCGATCGTAATCCCAAACATTCTTACCATCGCAGACGACCCATTCGCCGAAATTGTTTGCGTCCTTCTTCAGCTCGACACGTCGGTCAGCCGTGAGTTGTCCCGTCATCTTCAAATAAGTATCGGTTCTGAAAAGACCGCGATCTGGTTTTTGGAATCGAATGACCCCTTGGCCAGCTGCGATCGGGACTTCCATGGATCCGATTTGCCGAGCCAATTCATTGACCCCAGGCGCTTGGGAATCGTATTCCCAGCGGCTAAAATCGCAGTTGAACCGCTCGATTTTGGAGGTCTCTTGCTCCCAGTACGCCAGAACCTGATCCAGCATCTTCTGTTCGTCGGCCGACAGATTGGGGAATGGCTGTTGCATGATGACTTGGCCACCATTGTTGGGACCTTGCATCTGCCATTGTTGTCCATCGCGAACCGCTTGTTGAAGTTTCGCCTGCGCGGCCGCTTGAGCCTGTGGCGTGTTCAACTGTGGATTGAGTTGTGGGTTGAGTTGCGGATTTCCTGCCTGGGGATTACCTGCCTGGGGATTGCCCACTTGGGGGTTAGGCTGTGCGGCATTGGCACTGTTACTACCAGCACCATAGCCTGGAGCACGCGGTTGAACGCCGGGGCGTGTTCCGTTCTGTTGCGAGAAGGCAATGGAGGCCGGTGCCACGATCATCGCAAGTGCCAGAAAGGAGGTTGATTTCCAAGAGAGAGTCGATCGAAGCATCGAAATCACTCGTCCGTGAGCGGGTTGTGAATCAGTAAGCCGCGCTGTTCCAGAGCTTCCGCATCTTGCGGTCGCCGCGCATTGGTCCTCGGACGATAGCAGTTTTGGACCGTTCTACCTAGATCGTTTTTTCCGGTTGTACCGAGAATGCTGGGCACTTCACGCTCCCTTTCTTCGATGCAGAGGCACTCGTTGCCGGGGAAAGAGCACCGCTGACCTATGGTTTTCCTGAGGGTTATGCCGCACGCGAGAAAGCAACAAAATGCTAGCGTTCTTACCAATGCCTAAAGGATCAAGATACCGTCGATGACTACAGTCTTCCAATCGCCTTCCGTGTTCGCGCATGGTATTTCGACACGATCCCCGGAACGAAGCGCACAA
>VGZN01000100.1 GCA_016872635.1 Planctomycetota bacterium
TCAGTTACCATATCTACAAACCTGCTGCTTATGATCGCGATCCGCAGCAGAGATTTCCGGTGGTTTACTGGCTGCATGGCTCTGGGGGTGGTTTGCCTGGGATCCCAAAAGTAGCTGCGATATTTGATGCCGCCATCGAAGCGGGCAAGACCCCGCCATGCTTGATCGTTTTCGTCAATGGGTTAGCCGAAGGGATGTACGTCGATTGGAAAGATGGATCCGCTCCGATTGAGACGATCATCATCAGGGAATTGGTTCCGCACATCGATTCGACCTATCGCACGATTGCGGATCGAAGTGGACGCTTACTCGATGGCTACAGCATGGGAGGGTACGGTTCAGCCCGCTTGGGATTCAAGTGCGTAGAGTTGTTTCGAGGCATTTCCATCATGGGTGGTGGGCCTTTGCAAGCGGAACTCGTTCAAGCACCACGGGCTGGGCGGCAGCGTGTTGCTGAGGTTCTGAAAAAGGTCTACGGTGGTGACCAAGAGTATTTCAAGAGTGTCAGCCCGCGTCGCCTCGCCGAAGAAAATGCCCCTGCGATTGCTAAAGGCTCGATCATTCGTATGGTATGCGGGGATCAAGATGAAACGTTCGCAAATAATCGTTCCTTTCACGAGCATCTCGAGAAACTTACGATTCCGCACAGTTGGACCGTCTTGGAGGGAATCGATCACAATCCGATGAAGACGCTCGAGGCGCTAGGGGACTCGAATTGGCAATTCTATCGCCACGTATTCCAAACACCGAATCCCGCAACTGCAGTGACTCGAAAATCTGAAATGGAGATCCAGTGGAAGGTCAAGCAGCGAGATCGTAGAGCATTGATTGTCAACGCGCCGACGGACGGCAGCAAACGGCCTGTGGTGATTGCACTCCACGGAGGGCAAGGAAGCGCGGAGATCATGCGAACCAACTCAGGGTTTGACCCGGTTGCCAAGGCGAATGGGTTCATGGTTGTTTATGCAGAGGGAACTGATTTCGGCGGCAATCGACATGCTTGGAATACGGGGTACCTGCTTCGCCGGCAAGTGCGTGATGCGGATGATATCGCCTATTTGGATGCATTGATTGATAGGCTTATTGAGGAACATGATGCCGATCCGGCACGGATCTACATGACCGGTGGTTCCAATGGTGGGATGATGACCTATGTCTACGCAGTTGCACGTGCAGAGCGTCTCGCTGCGATTGCACCTGTGGTGGCGTCCATGTTTACCTTCGAGGCGAAGCCAAAAGTTCCGTTGCCGATACTGATCACCAATGGAGCGAAGGATGAAGAAGTACCGATCGAGGGTGGCATGAGTCAAAACCCACTGGTGAGCCGGGCGCAGGACGCCCCGTACAAGCCGCTCAAGGATGTTGTTTCTTTTTGGGTTGAGGTAAATCAATCCAAGGCGGAACCCAAAATCGATGTCCAAGGTTCCGTGACAACGACGGTGTACGGCGCGACGAGCGAGGGAGCGGTCACGGAGTTTATCGTCGACGCGGAGGGAGCTCACGGTTGGCCAGGCTCACGAGCGCGTCGCGAAGGGAACGCGCCGATTTCCCTCCCAGGTGCTAAAAGGATTTGGGAATTTTTCAAGGATAAGCATCGTATCAGTCGCTAGGTGTACATCATCCTCCGCGCCCTCATCGCAGATCTCATGAACGCCCCCGCTCCGTCATACGTCGTCTCTTGCCAAAGATCCCAGCCTCCATTCGCCGTAGTGGATCTTTAGCAAGATCCACTACAAGGCGTCGGAGGGGACGGGTTTGTTGTTACATTTGCAACTTTCTGGTATTCTACTACTGGGACGAAGTCTATTAGTAGAACCCAGAAAGTTTGTCTGTAATGAGTACCGGGTCAAAGCTTGCTCTTGTGGATGGGGTGGATTCGCTCGCGAGCACTCCGGGATCGGCTCCGGCGTTAGATCGTGCGCTGGATATTCTGGAACTCCTCAGTCAAGCCCCCGTGGGCATGACCCTATCCGAACTGAGCGAGCAACTTGAACTACCCAAAAACTCGGTATTTCGGATCACGCAAACATTACTCGCCCGAGGCTATTTAGATCGAGATTCGGACACACTCGCCTTTCGACTCACCAGCCGCTTACTGCGATTGGCTACGCCCCGCTGGGGCAGTGTCAGTTTGTCCGCCATCTCCCGTGATTCAATGATCGCCCTTCGCGATCAGTCCCGTGAAACCGTTCAACTAGGTGTTCTCAGTGGACTCGAAGGGGTGATCATCGATCAAGTCGAGGGTCTCGAGCCACTTCGTATTTCCGTCGACTTGGGATTACGGTTTTCGCTTCACAACAATGCACCCGGGAAGCTGCTCCTCGCCTATCTTCCCGCTGAACAGCAGAACACGTTGTTGGCAAAAATCAAACTTACCCCTACCACGCCTCGTACCATCAGGACCAAAAGCGAACTACTGACCGAGTGCAGCCGGATTGTCGAATGCGGTTATGCGGTCGATTTCGCGGAATCCGATGAAGGAATTCATTGCGTTGCTGCTCCGATTGTAAACGCAAACCAATTAGTAGTCGCCGCATTGTGGATTTCCGGACCGGCAAAGCGATTACCTAGGAGCAAGTTTCGAGAATTGGGTACCATGGTCGGCGTTGCAGCTCGTCGCATTTCGCATAAAGTTGGAGGCTTGAGATGAATCGCCTCCTCCTTTTTACCATCGTCATGTCGGCTTTGCTTGCGGCTCAGTGTGCTAGCGCGCAACTACGGGAGCCCAGCCCTAATCGAGGGCCGGGGGTTGAGAATGTGCCCGAGTTACTGGCAAAGTACTGCTTCGATTGTCATTCAGAATCGTCAAAAGAAGGCAACCTCGACCTGACGCAGTTACTTCGCCGAGACAGTTTTGATGGGACTCTGGTTTTCGAGAACGTCATTACCCAAAGGATGCCCCCTAGCGATGCGGAACAACCAACCGCTACCGAGCGTCACACGATCCTTAATTGGTTATCGACAAAGTCAATTCATCCCAACATCAAGCCTTATCGTCGGATAAGTCGCTTTGAATTCAACCATAGTGTTAATGATTTACTCGGGGTACAGTTTGCTGTGGCCAATGGGATTCCGGAAGATCGAGGAACGAACGCCTTCGACTCGGATCGCAGAATCATGCTTTCGAAAGAGCAAATGAGCGCCTACTTTGAAGCTGCCGATGCATTGCTCGAGTTTGCTTTGCCCCAAAACGGATTTCCGGTCGAGCAATCATGGACGACCAGTACCATCCAAGATAGTCATGAGACATACAACATCTATGCGCGGGATTACAACGACGGGCTTTTGTTCTCTTGGACCCGCGCCAACAACGGCAATAACTACTCCTATTTTTACGATCACTTTGAGCCCCCCGTTCAGGGTTGGTACGATCTGACTTTTGACGCGGCAAAAGTCGGTGATTTCGGGGAGGATGTTAGTGTTCTGGTCTATACGGGCAAGTACTACTATGCGGACGATCGCCCGCAACCACAGCGATTGCTGGGTGTATTCTCGCTCGGCAACAAAGAATTAAAACCATTCACGATTCGAGGCTTTCTCCACCCTGGAGAGAACGTCTCAGTCCATTGCTATTCACGGCACACTTGGCGTCAACAAGGCGGTAACGAAGGCGCTTACATCAAGCAACTCCGAATCCGTGGTCCAGTACTTGATGCGTGGCCGCCAACGACGTATCGCAAGCTTTTCGCTGATCTTCCCTTGGTGGTCCCTGAACGAGTCACTCACACCCATACGACGACAGCAACGGCATTGCAGCGAATCGGCGGTCGCGTCACCGTGAGCAGTTATCAAGTGGGCATGGAAAAAGAAAAGATGCTGGATCGTTCCAGTAAAACTTTCTGGCATACGCGTTTCACACCGGATGTCGCAACCCCACCTCATTATGTGATTGTGGAGAACCCCACGCAGACAGAAATCCTCGGATTGGTTTATTCGACATGGTCAGGCGGGAACGGCAACGGGCAAGTCAAAAAATATGAAATTGCAGCGTCGGATGATGGTGTTGAATGGGGCGAGCCAATCCAACAAGGAAGCTTGGAAGTCATGCACGCAGCTGAGCAGGAGATTCACTTTCCCGAGAGGACGCGGAAGCGATTTCTACGCTTTTTAGTGAAGCAAGCTGTCGAGCTCGACGGCAAGTCGCTGGCATCAATAGGTGGGTTGGATGTGATTTTGGAACCATCACAGGAAGAAGCCGTAGACGTCCCTCCGCCCCTCAAGATTTTCGTTGGCTCGGATTCAATTCAAGATTTGAAGCGAGTCGTACGAAGTTTCGCCGAGGAAGCTTTCGCATCCCAGTTGTCGGAGAACGAACTGGAACCTTATTACACAGTCGGTCTGGAATCATTCCGCGAAGACGTGGATTTTGAAAACGCGGCTCGGCAAGGATTCAAGGCGATTCTTTGCTCCCATCGATTTCTATTGGTACCAGGATCGCATCGTAACCATGCATATCACACGGCGGCTGATTTGGCGCGTTGCTTATGGCTTTCCGTGCCTGATCAAAAACTGATTGACTTAGCTGCAACCGAGGAACTCCGTGGCGAGTCGATGTCTGCGGAAATCGAACGAATGCTACGCGACCCTCGGGCTCGTCGAATGATCCATTCGTTTTGCGACCAATGGTTGAACTTGAGAGCGTTCAACAAAGTATCTCCGTCGCTTAAACTCTACCCGGAGTACAACGACCTGTTGAACTATTTTCTTCCGCAGGAAACCGAAGAGTTTCTGCACTACCTCATTCAAGAGAACTTGCCGATCGCCGAACTGATCGATTCCGATTTCTCGATGCTAAACCAACGCCTAGCGCAGCATTACGGAATCGATGGCGTGATTGGTGAGGATATACGGAAAGTGTTTTTGCCGTCGGGAAGCCCTCGGGGTGGGCTGCTCACTATGGGCAGCATCCTAAAGGTCACCTCGGACGGCTTCCAGACATCCCCCATTCTCCGAGGGGCCTGGATTTCCAAGAACATCGCTGGAAACACACTGTCGCCTCCTCCTGAGACGGTAAAAGCGATTGAACCTAACGCCCACAAGGGTACGACACTCAAAGAGCAAATCGAAGAACACAAAAACAACTCAACATGTTTTGCTTGCCACAAAAGCATCGATCCCTATGGTTTTGCGCTCGAAAGCTTCGATGCTTCGGGAGCATTTCGTTCCAAGTATCGGAATGAAATACCGCATCAGGGGACATTTTTATACCGATTAGAAGGATACTACCAATGGGGAAATGACGTGGATCCCTCGGGGGATATTGGAGACACTCCGTTCGAGGATGTCAAAGGACTCAAGAAACTTTTAAACTCTGACCACAAAAAGGTTGCCTATAATTTCGCAAGGAAATTCTTCGAATACGCGAATGGGCATGAACCAACGCTCGAGCAAAGGATCAGACTGTACAGTATGATCCCCGATTCTTCCAAAGATTGCCGATTGAAGGACTTGATCGTCAAGATCATCATGTTCTCGTTCGGAGATAAAGATCACGTTGGAACTGCCAGAGAAACACCAACGATCCCGAGGTGCCAACCATGAGAAATGACGGTCTCGCATCGCAGCCACTGTGTGGCGATAGAGCCGAGGCGATTCGGATGGCAACTATGTCGAGGGTAACCACATCAGCAAGGCGGACTTTTCTAAAATTCGGTGCTGCGCTTCCGATAGCACTGCACTCGCTCTCGCTCAAGGCGGAAGCAAAGGCAAAGAGTCCCCCTCAGCGCGTTTTGTTGATTTGCAATTCACTTGGATTCCATGCGCCATACTTTTTTCCAAAAACCCAGGGGGATTTGGAAGCATCGGAATACTTGCAAGGATTCGGGACTTCGGAGAAGGTAACGGTCTTCGGCAATTTTTTTCATCCAGGGATGGCAACGAGCAACCATGATTCCGAAAAATCGTTTTTGACAGGGACCCCTAATCCTGAAGCATCGCATTTTGTGAATGGTGTTTCCCTCGACCAAGTGCTCGCAAAAGGGATCGGCTCGGGGACACGGTTTCCGTTCCTCAGTTTCAGCATTTACAACCGTGGCTGGGGGTGCAGCTGGAATGACCGCGGGGTTGCTATACCACCGATGCACGACGAAGAGCAGATATTCGAAATGTTGTTTGGTGAAGAAGATATCCGCGTCAAAAAATCGCAACTTGCGAACGATGCCCGAGTCCTCGAATGTTTAAAGCGCGATCTTGTGGTTCTGCGTAAATCAGGCGACGATCAAGCCAAACTCGAAATGTACAGCACGGTAATTCGAGAATTGGAAGCTCAACTCGAGCACGAGAAGTACTGGTTGAAAACCAAGAAGCCTGCTGTCGAAAAGGCTTTAAGTGTGGACAGGGAATTTGAGTTTTCCACCAAGGTAAAAAACATGTTGGAGCTTGCGAAACTAGCATTTCGCACCGACTCAACACGGGTGATTACGTTTTCCATGGATTGGATCTACGGTGCTATCAAGGTTCCTGGGGCAACGGGTGGTTGGCATACCCTGTCCCATCACGGAGGCAATCCAGATGTGCTCGCTAGTCTCAGTTGTGTGGAACGCGATATCCTCAAGCACTTCAATCAATTCCTCGTCGACATGGATCAGATCCCAGAAGGTGATGGCACGCTGCTTGATCACACAACGGTACTGATGGGAAGCAACTTTGGGGACTCTTCCAATCACACCTGCAACAACCTTCCGATCCTCGTCGCAGGTGGGGGGTACCAGCATCAAGGGTATCGGGTTTTGGACCAAAAGACCCCACTTTGCAATCTATATTTAGAATTGTTGCACCAACATAACGTCGACATTGGAAAATTCGGCAGCAGCCAAAAAGACATGCGATTGCTTTAACTGGAATTCAATTCCAAATCGTTTTCTCGTATTCGAGTGTTTCCTCGATTGCACATTTTCATGCGAAATTCCTTTGTTTATCGACTAGCACTACTCCTCTTTTGTTCGACGCTGAAGGCGAACGCTGACGATTTGTCCTTTAGCCGAGATGTGCGTCCGATCCTCTCGGACATGTGTTTTTCCTGCCATGGTCCCGATGACAAGGGGCGCAAGGGTGAACTGTTGCTCAGCGATTATGAAGCGGCAGTCAAGGGCGGAGAGTCGGGGGAGTCTGCGATTGTTCCTGGCAAACCGGCCTTGAGCGAAATGATCCGGCGTATTCGATCCAACGATCCGGATGTGAGCATGCCTCCGCCCCACACGAGAAAGAAGCTGACGCTAGAGCAGATCGGTATCTTGGAGAGGTGGATTTCTGAGGGGGCAAAATATGAAAAGCATTGGGCTTTCGCGGCCCCTGTGAAGCCGGCGGTGCCGCTGTCGGATTTTCGGAATCCCATCGATGCGTTCGTCAATGCTGAGTTGGCGAAGAAGGGATTAAAGCCATCGGCCGAAGCGGACAAAGCCACCCTGTTTCGGCGACTCTCGCTGGATCTTGTCGGCTTGCCACCATCGCCCGAGGAATTGGCGAGGTATATGGCGGACGATTCTCCCGATGCCTATGAGAAAGCTGTCGAGCGATTTCTTGACTCGTCCCAGTATGGCGAACGATGGGCCCGAAAATGGCTTGATCTAGCCCGTTATGCGGACACGAACGGTTACGAGAAAGATCGAGGTCGGACGATATGGCCTTATCGAGATTGGGTCATCCGAGCTCTCAATGCAGACATGCCTTTCGATCAATTCAGTATCGAGCAAATCGCAGGCGATCTGCTGCCGGGGGCGACGGTAGACCAGCGGATCGCCACCGGATTTCATCGCAACACCATGCTCAATGAAGAAGGAGGCATTGATCCGTTGGAGTTTCGATTCAATGCCATGGTGGATCGGATGGCAACCACCGGGGCGACGTGGCTCGGCCTGACGTTGCAATGTTGCCAGTGCCATACCCATAAATACGATCCCATCCCACATCGAGAGTATTACGCCATGATGGCATTTCTGAACAATGCGGACGAACCGGATTTGGAATTGCCAAATCGGGAACAGGAAAGGGGAGCGGAAGATCGGCGTGCTCGGGCGGATCAGTTGGTGGATGCTCTGCCACGCAAGTGGCCAATCCACTCTCCCACCGAAGACTCCTCGATTGCGTGGTCTGTACCCACCATCTCCGTTTCTACGGATCCAGCGGAGAGCACACGTGTTCTTGACGATGGGTCGCTTTTGTTCCCTCCTTCCGGGCCTGCCTCGAGCAACATAGAAATCAAGTTTCCTAGCTTGCGAGGTAAATTCACCCATATGCGAGTCGAAGCGTTGACGGACGATTCGTTGCCCGGACGAGGACCAGGACGAACGCCACATGCCAACTTTGTGCTCAGCGAAGTCGAGGTTCGCAACAACGGCCAGAAGGTCAATCTATCGAGCGGCCTCGCAAATGTAGAACAATTCGGTTATTCGGCTGCTGCGGCAATCGACGGGAGGATGGAAACAGGGTGGGCCGTGCATGCCGACGGCAAGGATATCCATACTGATAAATCCTTGACGATAGCCTTTGATACGCTGTTGGATGCGAGCGGTGATACTCAAGTTTTGTTGCGTCAGCAACATGGTTCGCAACACACCATCGGGCGACTTAAAATCAGCTTCGGCACCTCGGATACAGACCCTGCGGAGCTTGAGCAGCAACGACGTGAATCGCTCGAGAGAGCATTTGCAGGGTGGCTCGAACAGCAAACGAGTTCGACGGCGACGTGGCAGGTAGTTGTTCCCATAAAGGCAACCTCCAATCTTCCGCTCCTGACCGTTCAACCCGATTCGTCGATCTTCGTTTCAGGTGACATTACCAAAGCGGACACCTATAAGTTGGATCTCGGTAAGACTATTGCGGGAATTACAGCGATTCGCTTGGAAGCGTTACCGGACCCACGACTGCCCGGGCGCGGCCCTGGAATGGCGTACTACGAAGGGCCTAAGGGGGATTTCTTGATGGGTGAGTTTCAGCTCACCGCAGATGGCGAACCGGTCAAGATTGCATCGGCTAGCCAGAGTTATGCCAAAAACAATTTCGGCTCACAAGCCGAAGCGAGTTATGCCATCGATGGCGATCCGGAAACAGGGTGGAGTTGCGCGCAGGGACAAGGTCGAGCTCACGAAGCCGTATTCCGATTGGAAAAACCTCTGACCGCGTCTAGCCTACAGTTAACGATGATGTTTGGAAGGCATTACGCATGCTCCCTCGGGCGTTTCCAAATCTCGGTGACAAAAGATTCCGGGGAAGTGCAGGCTAGTAAGTTACCATCCGAGGTCCAAGGCTTGCTGCACAAAGCAGACAGGACGGTACAGGAAAACCAGCGATTGAAGAAAGAGTTCTTACTACATGCACCTGAACTCGCAACCTATCGTGCTAAGATCGAAGAGTTGCGACGGCCTCCTTCATTCCTAACATCACTGGTGCTTCAGGAACGTCCTGTCGAAAATCCAAGAGCGACGCACATTCACCATCGCGGTGAGTGGACGCAACCTACAGAAACAGTAGAACCAGCGGTACTTTCGGTCCTGAATCCTATGCCGAGCGGTGTAGCGCGAAATCGGCTCGGTTTTGCGAAGTGGCTCGTCAGCCGTGAAAATCCAATCACATCTCGCGTAGTGGTTAATCGTGCCTGGGCATCCTTCTTCGGTCGTGGGATCGTGAAGACACAAGAAGACTTTGGTTTCCAAGGTACGCCGCCATCACATCCTCAGCTACTGGACTGGCTGGCCCTTCGATTTATGGAAGAAGGATGGTCGTTTAAAAAGCTACATCGCTTAATTGTGACCAGCAAGACCTACAGGCAGGCGAGCAATTCGAATGCGATTGGCGAAGAAAAAGATCCTGACAATGTACTGCTTTGGCGAGGGCCACGAATGAGGCTCGATGCAGAAGAGGTCCGAGATGCGGCTCTGCGCTCGGCTGGAATTTTGGCAGACAAAATGTATGGGCCCAGTGTATTCCCCCCTCAGCCGCCAAGTGTAACTACTGAAGGTACCTACGGCGCGATGACATGGACCACGAGCAGTGGAGAAGACCGTTATCGTCGAAGTCTCTATACGTTCACAAAACGGACAGCGCCGTTTGCATTTGGAAACACGTTTGATGCTCCATCCGGTGAGGCATGCATCGTTCGTCGCGATCGATCGAATACGCCGCTGCAAGCGCTGACGATGCTCAACGATGTCACCATCATGGAATCCGCTCAGGCATTGGGGAAGCATTTGGCTCAGTCCAACGGGACTACCGAACAACGGATCGCTGAGGCGTTTGCGCGTTGCTTTTCACGCTCTCCGAATCCTGATGAGTTGGCGGCTGTTCAGGCTTTTTACCAAAAGCAAGAGCAGCGTTTCGCATCGGCTCCGGAATCCGCGAAATCTCTTTCCGGGGACGGTCCGGACGACACTATGTCTGTGCGCGCGGCCTGGACCGCGGTCGCTCGTGCATTGATGAATTTGGACGAGTTCGTCACCAAAAGGTAAGTATTGCTATGAATCCGATTCAACGAAGTAGTTTTGAAGTGACCCGCCGACATTTCCTTCGCGATTGTGGAGTCGGAGTTGGCAAGATGGCATTGGCTGGATTGCTCGCGGAGGAAATACGAGCTCAATCGCCTGGGACACAGGTCGACCCGTTAGCGCCTCGTCCGCCTCACTTTCCTGGAAAAGCAAAAGCTGTCATCCATTTGTTTATGGCTGGAGCTCCGAGCCATCTTGAGCTGTTTGATTTCAAGCCCGCACTTTCCGAGATGGATGGCAAGCCTCTGCCTGCGTCGGTCACCGAGGGCCAGCGTTTAGCGTTCATACGTTCGGATGCAGCAGTCATGGGGCCGCAGTTCCAATTTGCAAAGCACGGTCAATCAGGGATGGAGATATCGGAGGCGTTGCCTTACCTATCTAAAATCGTCGATGATATTTGCTTGGTACGATCATGCCATACGGATCAGTTCAATCACGCGCCTGCACAGACGTTCTTTCAAACGGGGTTTGCAGTACCCGGTCGCCCCAGCATCGGGTCCTGGGTGACCTATGGTTTGGGATGCGAGACAAAAGATCTTCCCGCGTTCGTGGTCCTGAGCACGGGAAGCGGGATTAGCGGTGGAAGCGGTCTATGGTCCAGTGGTTTTATGCCGAGTGTTTACACAGGCGTTCGATTTCGCAATCAAGGCGATCCGATTTTGAATGTATCCAACCCTGCTGGGGTCGATGCATCCTTGCAGCGGGATACGATCGATTTGGTGAGCGATCTGAGTCGCAAGCGACTGGACGCGACCGGAGATGCTGAGATATCAACGCGGCTCGCCAATTACGAAATGGCCTTTCGAATGCAAATATCGGCCCCAGAATTGATGGACTTGAGAGGGGAGAGCAAGGAAACATTGGAACTGTACGGTTGCGATCCAGCGGTTCCGTCGTTCGCGCGAGCGTGCCTCTTAGCTCGGCGAATGGTCGAACGAGGGGTACGTTTTGTAAACATTTTTCATGAGGGATGGGACGCGCACAGCGACGTTGTCGGGAATCATCGCGGCAACTGCAAAACGACAGACCAAGCGAGTGCGGCGTTGATCATCGACCTGAGGAATCGGGGACTGCTCGACGAGACACTCGTGGTCTGGGGAGGAGAGTTTGGACGGACTCCAATGGTTGAAAGCAACGCAGCATTGGGTCGATCACGCGGCCGCGATCACCATCCGAAAGCTTACAGCATGTGGATGGCAGGTGGAGGTATCCGAGCTGGTTGGACCCATGGAACAACCGACGAGTTGGGCTACAACATTGTTCAAGATCCCGTGCATGTCCACGATATCCAAGCAACACTGCTGCATTGCCTGGGCTTCGATCATGAGCGACTTACTTATCGGGCCCAAGGCCGCGATTATCGACTGACGGATGTTCATGGTACCGTCGTCCAATCGATACTTGCCTGAGACATTGAGATTCACTGCCGAAGATTCCGGATCCCAACAGGCAACCATTGTCTATGTGGCTGTGGAAGGTGAGAGACCGATCCTCAGCGGTGGGATCAAACTCGATTTGGATTGGAAACCTTCTCGCGGTGGAATCTACGAAGCTCAGCAAACGAAGGTGAATTGCCAGTGAGAAACCCTGCAATCATCGTTAGCCAACCAAATCAACGCTGATGCTGCGCGGTTCATGCCGATTTCTCACTGTTCGCAAAACCATTTGGTTTTCCTTGCATATTTGGATTTTGTGATGTCAGAAAATCTCCCAAGGTGCGGTTTTCGTTGGTGAAATACTTGACACGGGATTATCGTCCCATAGGGTTATCTGACCGGCCGTCATTCCAACAGCCACGAGCCACACTCGCGTGATACGAATACTTCGCCCCCGGTTTGAGGCCGCTTGTACCATGAATACTTGTACCATGAATATTGTTTGCTTTCCTTCGGCTATCGCGACCTGTCTGTTGTTATTCGGATTGACGGTTGACATCAATGGCCAAGAGCCGAGTGATGAATCATTGAAAAAAGAAGTTTTTTCTAGC
>VGZN01000101.1 GCA_016872635.1 Planctomycetota bacterium
CCGAATATCGGTTCCTATTCGAGAATCCGTATAGCCAGCCGATTCACGTCCGCAGCGTCCGGACTTCGTGCGGATGCACCACCCCGATTATCGAAACGGAAACGGTTGCACCCGGGGGTCAAGGTAGTATCTTGGCCCGGTTCAATACCGGAACGCACTCGGGCGCTCGTGCTGCTACCGTTACTGTGACGTTTGACAAGCCGTCCTTCGGCGAAGTCCAGTTGCATGTCAAAGGATATATCCGAACGGACGTTGTGTTCCAGCCCGGTGAGGCATCGTTTGGGACGGTATCCCAAGGGGCCGGCAAATCGATCCAAATCGTTGTTGACTACGCAGGCAAACCTACTTGGCAAATCACTGGTGTTCGCTGCGATGAAAAGTGCATCACTATCGCACGCGAAGAAAAACTACGACAAAATGGTCGTATCCAGTACGCGATGACCGTAAGTATCAATGGTGACGCTCCCGCCGGTCCGCTCCAAAGCGAAATCGTTTTGCAAACCAACGACCGCAATCTGACTACGGTCCCAATCCGCTTGACAGCAAACGTCCTGCCCGAGGTCTCGATCACCCCGAATCTGCTGTCGCTCGGCGATATCAATCGCGACGAATCAATCAAGCAATTGCTGATCCTCAAAGCACAGCAACCCTTCCGTGTCCTCGGTGCCGAGAGCGAGGCGTTTGCAATCGAGATCAACAATCGCAATGAAGAAGCCAAGACACTTCATACATTGCCACTTTCGCTTCGAGCCATCGGAAACGCAACTTCCGGCGAAGCCCGAGGCAAGATCAAAGTCTTGACCGATATCGAGGACAAACCAAGTCTCGAAATCGACGTTGTCTACCGACTCAAGGCGGAACTACCCACTAGCACGGCATTGGCGCCGGAATCGCCGGAATCGATCGATTCGCAAAACGATTCGTTTTACAATCCTCTACGCGAGTAATCCTCGAAAAATATCGAATGGCATATATGGATTCAGTATCAGTCGGGGAAAGCCAATGAGCCCTTGATGGAATCCTAGACTGCTGCAGTATCGCACCAGTGAAAAAAGAAAGCCAGCGGGAACTCATCCCACTGGCTTTCTTCGTTTTGCATGCGTTGCTTACGGAACTTTGCTACATCCCTGAGCGTATCGACCAAACCATTAAAGTCGTCGACGCACTTTACTGCTCCCTCTTTGGCTCGAACCATCCATCCAATTTCCGGTCGTCGAGTCGTCATCGCTCCACCCGTACGAGGCGAACAGCGAATCCGCCGCCGCACTGGAAACACGCGGCGTCGCGGCCGCGGTTGCCAACGCTGCGTCCCCTTCCCCTTCTCCGCCTCGCCCGGTGGCATTCGAGTTCAATTTATTCACAACTTGCAGGACATCGAGGGGGGTTGAGAATCCATCGCCATCCACATCAACGAACGGAGGTGTATCGAGCGAATTCAATGGCAACCGACCGTTTCCTGGGTGAGCGTTGATATAGTTCACGATCGCTAATGGGTCTAGAGGCGTGATGAGAGAATCGCCATCAACATCCAAATTGTTAATCTGATTTTGGAACGCAGAATAGAACGTAATCACTACATTCCCGAGATTACTCGAAATCCCATTTTCGTCCTTTACGTCGTACTGAAGCACCAACTGGGTGGATGTCGCCACACTGTGGGTGTATTGGATGCTTCCGTTCGCAAGTACCGTGGCTGTACCTTGAGCAGGTTGGGTCAGGATTCGGACGGTCGATGGATCAAGAGGCGAACTAACACCATAGTCGTTCGCCAACACACTCATAGTTATTGGTCGCCCGTACGAGGTCCTGTAATTGTCGCTTACCGTAACCGGTGGCAACTCGGCAAGGTTATTGATGGTGACGATGAAAGATTTTTCAAACGTCAACTCGCCCGCATCCGTCACACGCACCCGTACTGAGTAACTGTCACGAAGTTCATAGTTGAACTTGGAATTGGTCTCCAGTCGGTTCCCGTTGATGCGGAATTGGCTGTTGTCGAAACCACCTGAACCGGAAACGAGTGTGAACGTTGCAGTATCCGGTGAATCCACATCATCGACGGCCAGGAGACCCACGAGGGATCCAATCGGTTTATTCTCATCGACTGCTTGATTGCTCAAGCGAATATTCGTTGGTCGCTCATTGACGTTCGAGATGGCAATGACCAGCTGCGTTGCGAATGTCGCACCTGCAAAGTCAGTCACCACAATCGACTCGCTGTAAGAAGTGGCTGTCTCGTAATCGAAAGACTGAAGTGCGACGAGTTTGTTTCCAACAATTGCAAACCTAGCACTAGGAGACGTAGTCGATCCATCTGCAAATTTGAACGTAAATGTATCCCCGGCATCCTGATCAATAGCGTTGAGAGTCCCGATCTGAGTATTTATCGGCGAGTTCTCTGGAATGGACGAAGGGGTGAGTGTCACGCTGGTCGGCGAGTCATTAACATCGGTGACTTGAATCGCAAACGGCGCCACCACCGAGTGGTTTACCGAGTCAATTCCTTCGATGCGGACACGATACGAAGACTTGGTTTCATGATCCCATGCGGTCTTGGCATAGAGCTTGTCACCGACGATAACAAATTGCAGATTGTCATCCGCGCCGGCCCCTGGAACGAGCCGATAAAACATGGTTTCGTTCTGGTCCGGGTCATTCGTGGAAATAATCCCCACGAGAAGGTTCGAAGAGTTTTCTGGCATTACCGTGTTGCTCAACTGGATCGAGCTAGCGGGCTCGTTCACATCCTCGACGAGAATGGTGAAACTCTTGTCCGTGACGCTACCCGCCACGTCAGTGGCGCGAACGAGTACGGAGTAATTCGAGCGCGATTCAAAATTGAAGATGGCGTTCGAAAGAAGCTGCGTTCCGGCGATCTGGAAAAGCGCATTGTCGGCAGCACCTGGTACCAACGAAAACACGATTTGTCCGGCCAGATCGGGATCGACTGCCAGCAGTGTCCCGATAGGGCTTCCCGGCGGATAGCCTTCAGGGATCGTGTTTCCAACCAGATTAAGGTCGACGGGGGCTTCTTCGACATTATCGACGGTGATCGCGATTTCTCGTTCAATCGACAACCCACCCAAATCCGTGGAGCGCACAACGATTGCGAAACTCGATTGTTCTTCGAAATTGAAGGGACGCGTCGTACGTAGTTGATTTCCGTTTATCGCAAATGCAAGGTGGTCGAAGCTACCTTGCTGTGGAACAATCTGGTAGCTGAACGACTCACCCGCGTCTACATCCGTTGTAACGAGCAGACCTACCAGGGTGTTTGCCGGTTTATTCTCGAGAATGCTGCTCGGGCTGAGCACTACATTGCTGGGCGCCTCGTTCTCATTGGTTACCGAGATCAAGAATATGCCTTCAAAGCTTGCTCCCTGTGAGTCAGTTGTTGCAACGCGAATTGAGTAGTTTTTCTTGGTCTCAAAATCGAAGACAGCGTTCGTCCGGAGCGAATTCCCCACAATTGTGAACGCGCTGTTGTCTGAACTTCCGGAACCACTCACCAGCGTGTACGTGTGGGTATCGCCTGCGTCCTCATCAGTCGTTACAAAACTTCCGACGGTCGTTCCGACAGGACGATTTTCCGCAATGGTGTTACCTACAAGCACTAATTGCGATGGGGCGTCATTTTGGTTTACAACCGATATCAAAAAGACGTTCTCACGGGACAAACCACCAGCGTCCTGAGTTCGTACCCGAACCGAGAGAGTCGGAGTGGATTCGAAATTCAACGATTGCGTAGCTTTCAATGCGTTTCCAACAATCGTAAAGATTCCGTTGTTGGTACTACCAGCACCACTGACCAAACTGTAAACCCAACTGTCTCCCGCGTCTGGGTCGGAGGTTGAAAACGTTCCTGTGACAGTTCCTGCAGGACTATTTTCCCAAATCGAGGCCGGGGCTAACGTGGTGGAGATCGGGGCTTCGTTCACGTTAGTCACCGTCACCATAAACGTGGACTCAACGAATAGCCCCTTCGAATCCGTAGACCGAATCCGGATCTGGTACGAACTCTTCGACTCAAAGTCGAATACCTGGGATGTTTTCAGCGAGTTGCCCGTTATAGAAAATGCACCGTTGTCGTCACCCCCTACACCGCTGACCAACGAGTAAACAAACGTGTCGCCGGCATCAGGATCTGTGCTCGAGAGCAAACCGACGGTGGTTCCAACCGCCGAGTTTTCGGCGATGGCTAGTCCACTTAAACCGATCGAAGTCGGTACTTCGTTTACATCCAAGATGGTGATGACGAATGCCTTTTCGTAGGCCAGTCCACCCGCATCGACTGTTTTAATTCGCACTTGCTGGAATTTTGTCTGTTCAAAATCAACCGGAGCATTCGATACGAGTTGATTACCTACTATAGCCCAGTTTGCATTATCAGTATCGCCGGAACCCGATACGAGGCTGTACGTGTGCGTATCAAAGTCATCTGCATCGGTGGTGGTGATCGTACCGATCGGTGTACCAATCACGACGTTCTCCTGAATCGCTGTCGCCGACAAGGAAATATTCGTCGGTGGATCGTTGACGTTGATGACTTGGATCAACAGCGGCAATTCGGTGCTCAATCCGCCGGCATCGGTTGTTCGTACGCGAATGCGGTACGAAGATTTGACATCGAAATCGAACACCGCAGACGATCGGACTTGGGACCCGACAATCGTAAAACTGCCGTTGTCCGAATCACCGGCCCCGGAGACAAGTGTGTAGGAGAATGAGTCCCCGTTATCCGGATCGACGGTCGAAAGGGTACCAACCGCCGTCCCAATCGCCATCCCCTCAAAAATGGTATTCGGAGAGAGCGAAACCAGGACTGGCTGCTCGTTCACATTGAGAATCGAGAGTACGAATGATTTCTCTAAAGCTAGGCCAAACTGGTCGCTGACCCGGGCACGAATCGAATACGCCGATTTGTTCTCAAAATTCACGTCGGTATTGGTGAAGAGTTTGTTTCCGACCAGCGTAAAGCTACCGTTGTCATCGGAACCAGATCCCGAAACGAGGCTATAGAAAAGGGCAGAACCAGCATCTGGATCCGAACCGACGAGAGTGCCAATCTCAGTTCCAATTGGGGAGTTTTCCGAAATCTGGCCACCTACCAAAGTTAGGCTGCTGGGGGCTTCGTTCACGTCGAGGATGGTGATCACCCGAACCGACTCGACAAATGCGCCAATGCGATCCGTAGCACGTATCCGGACGGTGTAGCTACTCTTAGCTTCAAAATTGAAGGACTTGAGAGCGAGGAGCTGGTCACCGCTGATCGAGAACAATGCATTATCGGTGCCACCTGTTCCCGGTTCGAGCGAATACGTATGAACGTCTCCGAAATCAGGATCGTCGTTGGACAGAACGCCGACGGCAGTACCGACTGGTTGGTTTTCAGCGATCGATGAGTTGGATAGGTTCACGACCGTAGGTCCTTCGTTCACATTAGTCACACTGACGGCAAACACCTCTTCCGTAAAGAGCCCACCCAAGTCGGTACTTCGGACCCGAATACTAAGCGAATTCTTTTGCTCGAAATTCAGCGAACCAACCAGGACGATTTGATTACCGGAAACAGCGAATACTCCGTTGTCAGCGTCACCACTACCGTTGACTAGACTGTACATAAATACCGTGTCGGTGAGCGAATCTGTATCGGTGGTGGTGAGGGTGCCGAGGACAGTGTCGGCAGGTGAGTTTTCCGGGATCGTACGCTTCGACAAACGGACCGCCAGGGGCACTTCATTCACGTTGGTTACATTGATCGTGAACTGCTTCTCCACGAACAATCCTCCGGAATCCTTTGAACGAACCCTGACGCTAAAGACGCTCCGCGCTTCGAAGTTGAAAACGTTGTTCGTCACAAGTTGATTTCCACTGATGGCGAAGAGAGTGTTATCACCATCCCCAGCCCCGGGAACCAACGAGTAAATGAAAGTATCCGTATCGTCGGCATCGGCGGTCGTCAAAGAACCGACAACGGTACCTAGAGGGCTGTTCTCTGCAACGGCTTGATTGGACAGCGAGATATTCGTGGGCGGGTCGTTGATGTTCGAAACGTGGATAGCGACCACTCGTTCAACCGAGAGCCCTCCCAAGTCCGTCGTGCGAATTCGAACGGAATAATCTCGCTTGACGTCATAATCAAAGACCGCGAGCGTCCTTAATTCGTCCCCGACAATGGAAAAGAGGGCGTTATCCTCTGCACCAATGCCGTTTGCGAACTCGTAACGGAAAACGTTGTCGTTATCGAGATCTTTTGTGGTTAGTTTTCCAACGGTTGTTCCTATTGACTGCGATTCGGGAACGGTGTCTGGAGTGACCGAAATATCTGTCGGTGATTCGTTGACATTGAGTACCGAGATGACCAAAGCGGATTCGTAGGTCAAGCCCTTACTGTCGGTGGCCCGGACTCGGATCTTCTGAGTATTCTGCGATTCGAAATCAAACGACGCTGCGGTGGAGAGCGAGGTACCGACCAAAGAAAACTTGGCATTGTCATCTCCGCCGACGCCCGGTACTAAGCTGATTGTGTAGCTATCGCCAGCATCGACATCCAACGCAGACAGGTCGCCCACGAAGGTGTTCGATGGCATATTTTCGAGAACACGATCGTTGGTGATCGCAATAGAGATCGGTGCTTCATTTACATCTGTGACAACGATTTCAAACGCCTGCTCGGTGAACAAGCCCGCGCGGTCTGTTGCCCGCACTCGCAAGTTGTACCTCGCTCGTGCTTCAAAATTGAAGGTTACCGCCGATTGAAGCTTGTCTCCGACAATTTTAAACATAATGTTGTCGCTATCCCCAGCACCGGAGACCAGCGCGTACGCCACCGAATCACCAGCGTCCGGATCGTTGTTCGACAGTGTACCAATTTCGTAGCTAGGCAATTCATTCTCTGGCAGTACGTTGTTCGACAGTGTGATTACGGTAGCCCCCTCGTTCACGTCGATAGCTGATACGGAAAAGATCTTCTCCACCCACAATCCACCAGCGTCGGTACTGCGTACTCGGATACTAAAGAGGTTTTGCGTTTCGAAATCGATGGGACCATTCACCAAAAGCTTGTCGCCAGCGATTGCAAACTTTCCGTTGTCCGCACCACCTGCACCAGAAACGAGCGTGTACGTGAAAACAAAATCGGTCAATACGTCCGTATCGGTAGTGCTGAGTGACCCTACCACCGTGCCGATGGCTGAGTTTTCAAGGACTGACGAAGGATTCAGGGCGATGTCCAGTGGGGCTTCGTTGACATTGAGAACCGTAATTGTGAAGAGTTGGTCCAGGAAGAGCCCACCATCATCCGTGGTCCGTACTTGGATCTTCAAGGATTGGTCCAGTTCGTAGTTGAATGATTCCTTGGTCCAGAGTTCGTCTCCGATGATCTCGAACCTTGTGTTGTCAGGGTTCGCTCGGGTGTCCGAGAAGCTGTAGGTAAACGAATCACCGCGATTCGGGTCGGTCGATGCAAATTTCCCAACCAAAGTTGAAACAGGTGCGTTTTCCGAAACGCTTGTTTTTGAAAGAGTCAGTTTCGTAGGTGCAACGTTGGGCAATCTAGCACCATAGAGACGATCGTAGATAGGACTACCATCTGTCGTGATCGTATGTGTTCCATTTGCTGGGACCGTGTACTGGTAAAGCCCCTGAAGTTGTAGCACTGCACTTGACGTACCTACGGGCAAATCCACGAGTGCATACCCATTCGCATCGGAGACCCCTCCAAGTTGCCGAGTGACTTCCATGCTCCAATCAAGGATAACACCGATGTCAGCGAGCACGGTATCTACTACTTTTAATTGCCACGTTCCGGTAAGAATTTTATTGTTCATTGCTGAGAGTGGCTGCGCCGGGATAAACGTGCCGGTAAACGGTGGGGCGCCTGCTTCGATTGCGGTGGTAGCGGAATCGTCGAAAACCGTGTTTGTGTAATTGTCTCCGTCCAGACCTAAGCCGCCCGCGAGCAGCACTTCGGTGCCATCTGGGGCGACGAGAGAAATATCAAGGTCAGAGTCCCACGTGTGCGTAATATTGACTCGTACATTGATATCTGCCGCCAAACCACCTGCCGTGACCACGATTGGTGATGATACGATTCCACCATCGACGATATCCACCGGGCCAGGACTGTTGAAAGTGACGACGTCGGAACCTGTTGAGACAACAAATCCCTTCAATGGTAAATCGAGCCCATCGATGGCACCGTCACCTTTAAGGTCTTCGAATACCCGGGCGTACATTCGGTCACCCATCGAAAAACCGAAGTCGTTACCGACGGAAAAGTCACTGCCGCCCGCCAATGTGATGGTGTAGAAGTTGCTTGCAGGTGCTGTTTGGAACCAGCCTGGTAGCTCCGAACCTATCTTGTAGGTCCCGGCTGGCAATGAATTGAACGTATATGCACCTTGCGCGTTGACGAAGGCTTGTGTATCTCCAGGCGTGAAGCTTCCACTTGCATCAACGTCAATGTAAGCAAATGCATTTTCCCCGATTCCTCGTTCAAACGATTCGTAAACCCCGTCTCCATCGTAATCCTCAAACACGGTACCGCCGATGGATGGAGCCGTAGAGGTTCCTGTCAATCGTAATTGGAAATTAGGGGTATCAGGATCGTTGGATTGAATGGTGAGCAGGTTGCTGTAATTTCCGGGTGTAGTCGGCGAAAACCGAACCACAAAGGTGGTCGCTTCTCCAATCGCCAACTGGATGGGAGAAAATCCAACCACGGAAAAAGGCGCAGGGACATTCATGCTCGGAATGTCTAGAAGTTCAGTCCCCTGGTTGCGGATACGCAGCGTTTTTTCAACGTACTGCCCACTAAGCACAGCCCCCATCGACACGGTGGCGGACGTTTGGAACTCCCGCACCTCATCGACAACAGAAATTTCTGCGGAGCCAACGCCCTTCACCAAGGTCCTCGCGTTGATTCGTCCGAAACCATATTGAAGGTTTTTACCGGTGTTGATGTTGTACGTGACGCCACCAATCAGGTCCGTTGAATTTCGAATCAACGACCTGAAATTACTTGGTGAGAGGGAGATCCCTTTGAGTTCGGCTTGAGCTAACGCCAACGCGCCAATACCCGCGGCAAGGGGTGAGGCGGAAGAAGTGCCGCCGAATCCGGTTGCTCCGGTTCCGGTGTAATCACCGGTAGCATAACCATCGGCACCGGTACGGTCCGTGGTATCGATGGCGAGAGAACCACCGTTGCTGGGCGAAACGATATCGAGGGCCGCACCGTATTGGCTATAGCTCGAACGGACATCGGAGTTCGTTGACGCTCCAATAGCGATAACACCAGGAGTGAATGCCGATTGCCCTGCTGGCTCGCCGAGAACGCCCGTTCCGTTGTTCCCTGAGGAGAAGAAGTACGTCGCCCCCAGGCCCCCGCGACCTTGGACTGTACCTACAGCAAGGGCAGCGTTCATGCTCGGGAAGGGACCACCTCCGCCCCACGAATTATTAACCAGATCCCCTGATCGCCATGTGCCGCTGCCATCGGCCTTCATTCCAGCTGCGTAAAGCAACGCAGACGCGAAATCATCGAGTGCACCCGCTCCACCATCGTGGAAAACCTTGATCGATACTACGGGCGATTTGTAGGCTGCACCCACAACTCCTAACCCATTGTTCCCTTTCGCGGCCGCAACACCCGCTACCGATGTTCCGTGTGAATCACTGCCGATAGGTTCGGACGCATTCGTACCGGTAACAAAGTTCCAACCGTTGACATCGTCGATCCAGCCATTGTTGTCATTATCGACACCGTCACCGGCTATTTCACCGGGGTTTTCCCAAACATCCAAATCGGGATGGCCCGATTGAACACCGTCATCGATAACTGCGATCACGATGGAACTCGATCCGCCTTGATTGATGTCCCACGCTAACTCGACGTCTGTATCTGCATCCGGAACACCACCGCTGGCACCAAGATTTCGCAAGTGCCATAGGTTACCAAATCGTGGATCATTGGGGATGAAATGTTTCTCAAAGTTGACGTAGAAATTGGGATGCACCCACTCTGTCGATGAATCTGTTAGAAGACGATTGGATAGGTCGATCGCCGCTCGACCACCGTTCTGCGCGAGTTTGCCCACGTATTGATTCTGTGTTCCCAACACGCGTTGGAACGAAACGAAATCAGTACTATATCTCGCAAAAAACTCGGATGCATTTTCGTTTGGCTTGAACCCCACAAGGATTTCATCGAGAACCGACATGTCTGTGCCAGAGACCATGTCAACGAATACCGGACTGACGTCGCTTACCCCTGGGATCGAGGAAATTTCGGATAGATACGCCGGGGTCAGCGGGATAGCGGTTTGATAAACAACGGACTCGGTACCCATCCCCCAAACACGAGTGAGCCCTTCTGGCAAGACAACCGACGCGTTTTCCGTCGCAATCGCAACACGATTCAGACTCAATTGAAGTCCAACATTGCCCCGACCACCCCAGTAGAAAGCGTCCGCACCTTTGACAACCGCGCCGTCATCCGGAGCGTCTGGAGCTGCATCCCAATTTGGGTTGTTCCAAACAACGTCGCTTGCCAACATGGTTCGCAACTCGAGTCGTTCAATACGAAATGCCCGACGCCCTAGACGCCCTCGGTGCTTTGCCATGAGAGTATTCCTTCAAACGGTTGTGTGAGTTTCAGTGTTCCGAAAACGGGAAAAGTAGGAATTATGACGGAACACCGAAGCGTGCAAAATGTGATGAGAATTTCTCCCCCGACCAAAATCAATATGACAACGCCTTCATCCGCGAAATTTCCGGAGAAAAACGGAACGGCTTAAAAAACGGCTTCGTAACTATTCCAACGGTTATGCGCCCGAGCCAGCAACCTTTCGATACGAAACCAAACTCGCGAACCGCTTTTTCTCGATGATCCGCAATTTCGTGTCCTACACCATCCAAAGCCGATGGCCTGACACCCCTCCCCAAAAGAGGGGCTCCCAGCGTTTGTTTGAGTCATCCACTTCCTTCACCCCGACCGCCAACCCTCACTCCTTTGCCTCAAACCGTGCTCGAGAACACATTGCCCAAGAACATCTGCTGGCGATTCGTCGACAAACCGGTGGCGATCGTGTGTGTTTGGGTTGTACTGTGTGCGGTCACTCTTTGGAGCTCCCCCAATTTCGAATGGGGAACCGAATTAGGTAGCACTCCCTACGGCGCAGACTTCCTGCAAGAGTGGGTCGGCGCTCGCATGATACTGACTGGTCACTCCACTGAGCTTTACCATTTAGAAACCTTCCAAGCCTGGCAGCATGATCCATCGGTCGTAGGATTTTCGTGGGACTCAGACCAGTTCTATCCCGCTGTGTACCCACCCATCCACTACACTTTTTATACGCTGTTAGCTTGTATTCCCTATCGCATCGCGGCAGTCGTCTGGATCGCTTTGCTTTGGGCTGCCGTTCTCGCCTCGGCGCGATTGATCACCGATATTGCGGCCAACTCTTTTTCACCCGACGTGCGCGATCAACAACCGATACGGAATCGTCTACGGTACATTTGGCTCGCATTGGTTTTCTTCCCACCTGTTCATTTTTCGATCATTTTGGGTCAGAAGAGCGTCCTCTGGCTGTTGGTGCTTTGCGGTGTTTGCCGATTGCTCCAGTTGCGTCGCGATCTCCCCGCAGGCTGTCTTTTCGCCATCGTTGCCGTGAAGCCTACGCTGTTTTTCCTGCTCCCTTTGATGATGCTGCGCCATGGTCGATTCCGATTCTGTACGGGTATCGCACTCGGAGTTCTGAGCCTGCTCGGATTAGGAACGCTTTCGATTCCTTGGGAAACGTGGAGCGAGTATTTCAATGCAATCGGTGATCCAACCGCTTATGCCAACAACTATGGCTATCGATTGGACTGGTCGTGCAACGTGATCGCCATAGCCAATGCGTTGCCGTCGGGATTGGTCGCTTGGGGCAAATTTGCTCTATGCGTGCCAATAGCAATCTATGTCGGGCTATGTGTTTTCCAATATCGCATGAATCCGACGAGCTCCGAGTTCTTCCTAGTTGCCTTCGCTGGTACTGCGTTACTGAGCCCACATGCGTACCACTACGACCTTTGCCTTTTGATGCTGCCCATCCTTTGGGCTTTTGCGGAACGCCCTCAAGCATCGGTGGCCTACTATGCCTTGCTCTCAGTCGCGATCGCCATTGCGCCAAACTTGGTAGATTTCCTCGGCATACCTGTCGTGGCAATTCTTCTTATCGGGATCCTCTCGGAAATCCGATTGAGGAACTGGGCTGCCAATCAATTGGAAACGCCGTTTTGCAAAAACAAGATGAATGTGAGTACGTTCGCGAATAAGCTATACTCGCCCCACATCGATGCGTAGCGCGGGTGTCAACGCCCCGTAAACTTGTCCGTAAGCTCCTCCTTGCACATTCGCTGCGGGAGCCACCGGACAAATCCAACTTGCAACGCATTGTGGTTTAGCATATT
>VGZN01000102.1 GCA_016872635.1 Planctomycetota bacterium
AGGCTGGATGTCGACAATCTTAGCCGCGATGTTGAAGGTTAGCTGCTCACTGGTACGCATCGTCGAGTCGCCACGGTAAACTTCGTTTTCATTGAATCGTGCGCGAGGATCGCCATCCGACTGCGGCGCAGGCTTAATCGCATCGAGCCCCACCAATTGGATCCAATCTTGGAGGACCGCATCGAGCGTCACCGTTTTTCGGGAGGTTGTATTCCCTTGGGCAATCATTTGCCCCAACTCCTCGACCCGGATCGAAACCAAATCGTTCACTTTTAGCACCCGAGCTGGCATGGGGGGTTGGTAAGTAAACGACGATTGAAAATTTGGGATGTTGGTCGGGTTGTCCACCCATGTTCCGTTGGAGTAATAACCTCCACTGGGACCATAGTACGGTGCACCGCTATCGGAACCAGGCATTGCACTTTGGAACGCCGCGTAGGGCGGAACCTGCCCCGAGTAGTTAGGCCGATAATTGCTGCTGTAGTCCGGCATGGGTTGCATGGTCGGATTTTGGAACAAGCTGCCGCTCTGCCCATAGACCGAATGCTGGGTCAGTAGCAAGCAAAACAAAGCCAACCAGCTAAATCGATTCATGGTACTTCGAAGGGAGTTGGAGTGAAAACATGAAACCGAGGGAACACGTTGCTGAAAACAGTGGATCAGAGACATATCACAAGGATTTACAGGATCAAGGATAGTATCACGGGATTGTGTTCTGTCGCTGATTCTTGGAGTCTGATGTCACCATGGGCGCACCGTTACTGATGACTTCAACGCGTCGTTCCGACGCAACTCTCGCAGGAACCCGTTTTCGCTGCGGCAGGACTTCCACTTGGATGACATCGTCGACGGCTCCCGACTCGACAGCCCGTCCAGGACTTTCCACGAGGACCGAACCGGCGATCACTGCGATCGTTACTGTCTCTCCCGCTTGAACAACACTTGGTTCACTAACTTCGCTTCGGCGAATCGGTTGTTTGGTGCTGACCGACCGACGCAACTGCTTGCCCACAAGACTCTGAAATTCCGAGAAACACTCATCGGTTGAAATCGTTGACGTGGGCGGTAGTGCTTGCCAAACCAGATCGGATTCTTGAACGATTCTCCCTTTAGCCAGTGGGCCTTTCGCTGCAACAACCATATCAGGTAATCGGACTGTTGCTTGGATATCTACCGTCGTTTCCCCGTCTGGCGTACGAACCAGCAAAGTGAATTGCTGATCCCCGTCCCACGGGGCTTGGCCTCCGGATACGCCGAGGATTTGCCGACGCTGCAGAAACAGAGGAGCCATTTCCGTCGGCACATGCGGAGTGATCCCCCACTTTCCGTTTCCACCAGTCTTCAATTGCAGATAGCTTTCGATGGCGGCGACTACCATGCGCTCGGCTTGACTTGTAGACACCGACGTAGTGAATGCCGGAGTGAACTTAGCTCGCTGTTCTTGAGGAACCGTGGACGTTAGTTCCGTTCGTGGACCCGATGGTGCTTTCCTCAGATCTTTGCTCACCAACGACGTTTGAGCGGACGCTGCTTGGACTTCGGGTTCGGCGCGAAGAGGTGCGTTTTCGAGCCTGGGTAAGCGATGGACTTGAATCACTTCCGCACCGCTCCATCGGATCGCTTTCGTATTTATCCCTCGAAGGCTGACCGCCTTTTCTAAATCCGCGCGTGTCCACTGTTGCTG
Organism: Planctomycetota bacterium; assembly: GCA_016872635.1. Classification (GTDB taxonomy): domain Bacteria; phylum Planctomycetota; class Planctomycetia; order Pirellulales; family Pirellulaceae; genus JBKCUI01. Next base: position 1,685 of record VGZN01000102.1, read on the forward strand.
CACGCCAGGACGGGGCGATGGCGCGATCGGAAGATCACCTAGCGAATGCACCATTTCATCAGCACCGGACAACTCGCAGAGGTCACCTAAGCGGATCAAGTTGGTCTGGATTTTGATGTTCTCTCGCAATGCCAATCGGAGCGATGGGAAACTGGACTCATCGCTCCTGACCCAGCCCGCAATAATGCCTACGAATACCAAAACCAGAACGGTGCACCGCATGGAACCCCATCGATGGCGTTGGCGCCAACTAGCAGTTCGTGCGTGGGTACCCTGTATGGAGACCGAGTTTGTTTTGGTAGAACCGTCTTGGGACTTCATGGATTATCCACGCCGAAGGTTTGCGATTTGTTGGAGCAATTGATCACCCGCTTGGATTGCTTGGGAGTTCAATTCAAACCCGCGCTGGGTCGTGATCAGATCGATCAGTTCTTTCACAGGTTCCACATTCGATTTTTCTAACGAGCCTTGCCGGATGACACCGAGTCCATTCTGACCTGGATTACCTTGGATCGGCTGTCCGCTGGCATCGGTAACCTGGTACAGATTTTCGCCGAGTTTCATCAAGCCATCCGGGTTGATGAAACTGACCATCTGCAGATTCGTGAGGGGTACTAATTGCGTTTGACCAGTCTGGCGAACGAGAACTTGGCCGTTGGGGTTAATGACAACGGCTTGTGCGTCTTGTGGAATGGTGACCGCAGGTTCAAGCACGCGGCCTGTTTGCGCTGAACCGACCACCAATTGTCCGTTGGCATTGATGTCCAGGTTACCACTTCGCGTGTACAGGATATTTTGTGTCGATGGATCGATCACTTGCAAAAACCCTGCGCCTTCGATCGCAATATCCAAATCGCGTCCTGTTTGCTCCAAGGTTCCTTGACGCAGGTCCTTTTGAGTGCTTTGAACCCGAGTTCCCATGCCGACCGAGACGCCGGTTGGGGTTGGATTCTGCTGGGCATCGAGGATCCCCGGATAGACTTTGTTGCGATAAAGAAGATCCTCGAAATTGGCTCGATCTCTTTTGAATGCGGTAGTATTGATGTTGGCCAAATTGTTGGAGATAACGTCCAACTTTGTTTGCATCGCTTCCATTCCGCTTGCGGCGGTATACAGAGACTGAACGCTCATGAAATGTACCTTTAGAGTTTGATGGTTGTATTACTTCGATGATGGAATGGGTTAACGCAGACCTATCGATGCAGTTACTCGCGCAGTACGCGGCTTATCAGATTTCCGTAAGCTTGGTCTTGGTGCTGGATCAAACGCAGATTGGATTCGTAAGCCCTAGATGCCTCAATCAACTCCATCATGGCAGTGGTCGGATTGACACCCGACTTTTCCAAGTGCCCAGAGACCATATTCCGCTCATTGGGTGGAACAGGATTAACCGGCCCTAAGGGTTGAAACAAGTTGGACCCTACACGTGCAAGATCGCCGAGACTCTGTGGCTGCGCTAGCAACAAACTGATGCGAGCCCCATTTTGCTGAATGGTGCCATCGTTGTGGACTTGAAAATTTTGCGTCGGGTCAATCTGGATAGGATTGTTGTCAGTACCGAGCACCAAGTCGCCGTTGGGTGTGGTCAATTGGCCAGAGGAATTGAATACAAACCCCCCCGCTCGCGTCAAAAACTGCTCATCGCCACGCTTCACAACAAAAAAACTATTTTTATCGTTGATGGCAAAATCCGTTTTTCTGCCAGTGGATTCAATCGGTCCTGTAGCAAAAAGAGTCTGCTCTGGCTGGATTTTCACGCCACCACCGATGTCGTCTAAGCGGCCACTTCCCGGAGTGGCCTCCCCATCTTCGATCGCTTTGTTGTGTCGAGCTTGGAGGACGGATAGACTAGGTTTGAAGGCAGGGGTGTTGACGTTTGCCAAGTTGTGGCTGACGACTTCGAGCCGATGGTTTTGAACGTGAGCCCCGGCAGCCGATAAATACATTCCGTAAGGCATGGTGCACTCCGTTGGCAAACAGAATTGTTCTGTACCCGCGAGCCAACTACGACGCTGTCCCCCTCCGGATCGCGTTTGCCCTTTGTGATCGCATTCGATTCCGGAACGATAGCGAGATCCGGCTTGCAAAGAAACGGCAATAATTGAAAACTAATGGCATCGAATGACTCTCGCGTTACCTATATTACCTCCTCTAGCACGTCAGCACGTGAACCCGATTTTTACCAAGGAAATCCTTCCGTAGAGAATGGCAAACTAGGCAATATTGAAAGACTGGGATTGCTCGCGGTTCTTTCCCTCTTGGTGATCTTGCTCGCAACAGCGAAATGGCTTTCCCCAGACCCATCAGGTATGGGAACCCATCAGCAATTGGGACTGCCAGCTTGTACGATGCTGGCGTTTTCGGGTGTCCGATGCCCAGGTTGTGGAATGACAACCTCGTGGGCGCACACGATGGATGGCAATTTCGTCGAAGCATTCCAGACCAACGCTGCTGGATCGTTGCTTTGCTGGCTGTGTATCGCTTGCGTCCCCATCATGGCATCGGTTGTCGTTGCAGGCAAACGCACTCGAGATGGCTGGGCTTCCAAATTCGCACTTTCCGGATTTCTAGCCGCCATGACGATTGCATTGATCGAGTGGGGACTCCGACTCCTCGTCAGGTAGTAGTCGATTCCACAAGCTCTGATGTTCCGTCGACGGTGGATCTCGAGAACCCGCCGTGCGAAAGAGACGCCCCTGTTGGATCAAATAAATTCGTGGGAACTTCGTCTAGCCACGAGGTTATGTATTCGCTACAAGCAACATCGATTCATTGGCAAACAATTTGATTTCCTTTACCCCGATTGCAACGATTGCGCGGGATGGAAGGGTGTCGACTGGCCAGGTAAAACGGTTTGCTCTGTGGTGAAAATATTGGTCCAAGGAAAGGATTTCCGATGACAAATTCAACAATGCCATCTCGATCTTCGGCTCGACCATTGGGGGGAACCCTCAGAATGATCGCACAACGCATGTTGATCGCACTATTGGTCATTGGCACCGTCAGTTCGACTGGTTGCATCACTCTGATTTCTAACCTGCTTTGGGTCATCGGGGGCAATGAAGCTCCCGCCGAATTTAAGGACCTCCAGGACAAACGCGTTGCGGTGGTTGTGACGAGTGATGGGTCGGGCACTTCCGATGCGACGAGCATCGTCATGTCTCGCCAAATCGCGAGTTTGCTCACGAAGCATGGCAAGAAAATTGAAGTATTGAATCCTGAGGAAGTCGACCGAGTGGTCCGCGATGTCGGTCCTGGTGATGTTAGCCGAATCGGATCTCGTTTGAAGGCTGATTATCTGATGGCAGTCGACATCCAGAATCTAAAGCTCAAGGAAGGACAAACCCTTTACCGTGGCGTTTGCGACTGCTCACTGTCCGTTTACAAAGTCTCCGAGGGAGACCAAATCGTATTCGCAAAGGACTTTCCTCAGTTTGCATACCCAATGACCGGTGGAGTCCATATCACGGAAACCAACGAAGCAACATTTCGGGGAATGTATTTGTCCGTATTGGCGAACCGTGTTGCGAGAAACTTCTACAGGTACGACCCGACCGGGGACGTAGGGCTCGATGCTGCTACGGCTAGTTTGCCAAGCAACTAGGCCGGCCTTGGATCCAACCTGACCGATGGTGGAGATACGCATGTTGCGACGAATTTTTAAGATGGTGGTTTGCACGATGTCTGTCGCATGGATGGCTTTGAATGCCGAAGCTCAAACGAAACCTGAGGCAAAAGGGATCGAATTCCGAATCGATACCGATGTCTACGTTGATGAATCGAAACCACCAATCGCTTCTACGAAGACTCTATTCCTTCGAGATCGTGTGATCGAATGCGATGATGCTAAGCAACGCGCGATGATCTTGGAGTATTCAACGCAACAAATTGTTTTGGCGGATTTAGCGACCCATCGCTCTTGTCGAATCGAAATGGCTTCTCTGGAATCCAAGTTGAGTTCGCTGAAATCCCAAATGACCCCAGAGCAAGTAAAAGCGTGGGCGAGCAGCGAGATGCCGCAGGACGCAGGAAATGGGTATGAAGTAATCCAAAGCGACAACTTGAGGTACCAGTTCAAAACGATGGTACCTCGCAATGCTGAGTTGGCGACTGCCTATTCTGAGTTTGCAGATTGGTCGGTACGGGTGAACGCAATCTATCCACCCTACAAGCCCCCGTTGCTTCGCATGCAATTGAACCAGTATCTCGGCGAGCAGCGCAAACTACCCATTGAGGTACGACTGACCGATTTACGATCGACAAACGCCACGCCTGTGGTGGCGAGGGTGTTGGTCCAAGAGATGCTGAGTCGGCAAGACCAAGAACGCGTCAAGAACCTCGATGCGGTCGTCGCGTCTCTTAAGACAGTCACCGACCAGGACTTCTTCCAAATTCCTGCCGTTGCAAATTCGAAACCTCAATCTGCAAAATGATCTAGCAAGGTATTTGCACGTGAACGTCAATGACGTAAGCGTGAGCAACGGCTTTATTCGCTGTCCGATGCCCGATCGTTGATTCCCAGAAAACTGTTGGAGGCATAGGGTGGTTCTTCGCCGCGAAGCTCCGATAACGCGTTCCCTGCAGCTCGTTGTTCAGCTTCTTTCTTGTTGCGTCCCCAAGCCGTGGTAAAGCGGCGTCCAGAAATCTCAGCAGCCACCTCAAAGTACTTGCTGTGATCCGGACCACTTTCGCCGACCACCCGGTAAACCGGAGTTCCCCGCAGGTCCCCTTGGGCCATTTGCTGCAGAAGCGACTTGTAATTCCCTCCACTTTGCCCTTCGGCGGCCAATCGTATTTCAGGTTCAATATGGGAAAGAATGAACTTGCGAGCGACATCAAGCCCGCCATCGAGGAATACCGCCGCCACGATCGCTTCAAAAACATCGCTGAGTAGCGATCTAGGCATTCCGTGCCGCATCATGCCTCGACCGACGATCAAGCACTTTTCCAGTCCCAGCTTTTTGGAGATTTTGGCACAGACTCGCCGCGAGACCACCACCGATTTTATTTTCGTTAGGTCTCCCTCCAGGTACTCGGGGTAGGAGCGAAATATCTGTTCACACACGACCATCCCTAGGATCGAATCCCCCAAAAACTCAAGCCGTTCGTTGGAATGAGCCCGGCTACTCGCTACGCTCGCATGCGTCAACGCCGAGACGATCAAGGAGGGGTCTTGGAATCGATAGCCGATCAACTGCTGACAGCGCTCGGTTTTTTCCTCAAGACTGAGAAGTTCGTCAGGCAATTCCGGGCTTTTCATCGCAGGTCAGTTAACGGGCTCAATTGCAAACCACCAATGGACGAAACAGACTGCCGAAGAGGGGCTAGCCACCTCGTTTGGTTATCGCAGTTTCGGCACAACCGGAAAAGGTGGCAAGCTCAATTCTAGGCCTGGATTTTTCCTGGGAATCCAATTTTGTCAATGAACTTGCCCCGCGATTGAGAGATTAGGCCGTTAAAGAAACATCCAAGGAAGATTCTTGCAGGCGTTCCGTCTGATGATTTTTGAGTGGTTTATCTACATTTCAGCACTCTTCGTCGCGTGGGGCGTCTCATTGGTCCTATGGGGAGGCTTTCAATCCTGGCGTTCAAACTTTCGGGCCGGCTTGAAACTCGAAGAACGGATGGACATCGAGGTCCGGGTGCTCGAAAACAACCTTCAAAGCACACAGACCGTCGAGTCGATCTTGCGACGTCCAACCCACTGGCAAGATTGCCAAGTTGCACGCATCGAGCAAGAAAGCAACGATGTCAAATCGTTCTACTTGGTCGATCCGTCCGGGGAACCCCTCTCCAGCTTTTTACCAGGGCAACATATTGTTGTGCAGCGCCCCGAGCACCCTGGATTTCCCCAAGATTCGCGTTGCTACTCTCTTTCCGATGAATGCTTGGCAGGTTACTGGCGAATCAGTGTCAAACGCCAATCGGACCGCCTAGAAAGTTTTAGCCGTTGGCTTCATGACGAAATATCGATTGGTGACTCTCTCAAGGTTCGTGGGCCTTCAGGAACCTTTTTCATGAAGGCGATTGCTGAAGAGAACGTCGTGTTGGTATCAGCCGGTATCGGGATTACGCCGATGATCCCGATGATGCTCCACGCGATCGGCAAGCGATACCGTTCCGTCCGCTTCTTCGGCCAGTTCCGTGATCCAGAACACATGCCGTTTGTTCAATCGATCCTGAAAATCGGAAATCAACACCCAAGTCTTCGATCACAGATTTGGATCAGCCGCGTTCCCGACAACATTTTCGAAACGGCTCAATCCATCTTTCGCTCAGGAAAATTCACAGCCGACAATCTCACCTCCTCCATTCCTACGGGCGAGTTTGATCGCACTTCGTTTTATTTATGCGGTCCTATTCCGTGGCAGGAACAACTCACTCAAGGACTCATCGATCGGGGTGTCCGTATCGACAAAATCCGCTTTGAGCATTTCGAGTCTTCATCTGGAGAACCGACAAATACAGCACCGGTGACAATCGTTGCACCAAAACAAGTTAAATTCTCGAAGACAGGGATGAGCGCTTCGTTCGATAGTTCCTGCCCTAGTCTCTTGCATTGCGCGAGTCGCAATGAAGTCGGAATCGATAGCGGATGTCGCGTCGGATCTTGTGGAGCATGCGCAGTGCGCATGCTGGAAGGGAAAGTCCGTTACACACGCGATCCTCAGTTCCGTACAAAAGGTAGCGAAATTCTTCCTTGCATCTGCGTCCCAGAAACAGATCTCGTCGTAGAAGCCTAAGGCACTACCAATTGCAAGTTATCCCAGAGGACCTGCGTCAGTTCGTTTTTCGCTAATCTCCGTTTGGGCCCCGCAATAGGGCTCGCCGGTGAAACAATACGCAGGTTTGTCTTTTGTAAATCGATTGACTCCCCAGTGGCAATGTCGATTACTAAAGGCTGCATTGGACTCCCTGATGCGCTTCGAACGACGATGGCTCGGTTCGAGTTGCTCAGTTCTACCGGCGTACCGATAGGATACATGGATAAGCACTGGACAAAGGCCTGAACCACGGGTCGATCGAACTTTCCCTGTGACGCGTGCCAGCACAAACAAGCGATCGCATCAGCAGGAATAATCCCATCCTCTCGAAACAGGGGGATCACTATTTCCAGGTATGCGTCAGTGACATTCAAGAGCCGACCTATCGGCGAAATGCTGTTGGAGCGAAGTCCTTTCGGAAAACCAGAACTATCGATTTGCTCGTGGACTTGAGTGATCGCAGTAAGGATTGCTTCGTTGAGCCCAATCGCACCATGGAGCAATTCGACGCTTTCAATGGGATGCCTCTGGTAATCGCTGTTAAAAATCCGCTTGCTCTGCTCACGATAAAACTCATCAAAGAACTCGGGATGGGTGACGAGCGAAACATCGTGAAGCGCCGCTGCTACCCCCGCTGCAACGGTGTCCGACAAACTCCATTGCATGTGAATCGCGGTAACCATAGAAAGCCATGAAAATTGCACCGCTCGCTCGACCAAGCGTTGGGATTGCTCATTGCTAAGGCGATTTGTGCGAGAGGACAGAATGGCAAGGACAGCGGAAGCGTCTTGTTTCGTTTCAATGTAAAGTGCGTCTAGCTGCCGTCGCAAGGCATTGCTATCGAGCGGCCTCCCCGACTGAACCCCTTGGATGCAATTCAGAATCGCCCATTCCGTAGCCTCAAATCCTTTTTCAATCCGCTTGATTCCTTCGGCGTCATAGCTCGACATGAGCACTTCGGTCTCGCTGTGAACTTCAGCTTTTCGACGCACGAAAACGGTAACTGTTTCGATACCACGTCGTTGCAGCTCATCTCGAATATCTTGAGTGAAGACGCCTCCAGCCTTAAGCAGAATCAAACCGGATTGATCTACCAAGTCGAAGTTGACTTTGGTCCCCAAGGTCAAATCGCTCGTTCGGATCAGTAGTTTTTGGCTGTTCACGATGGGATTCACACTTCCGCGGAAAGAGGCAGATTCGATCTCGTCGTACCATTTTGTTCGAACGCCGTGACAACTTCCAGAACCGTTGCCTCCGGTGCACATCCCCACCGTAGCGGATGCACTCCGGACAACCCGCGACTCACATGCATCAAGGTTGGCGAACGATGAAAGACTCCTGAAGCATAACGGCTTCCGTACCAACTCGGGGCGACCAGCGGCCCAATCCATGGAAATCGGATCTGCCCTCCATGTGTATGCCCACACAAAAGGAGATGGCATCCCCTCGCTCGCCCCCACTCGAATTGATCTGGCGAATGGGAGACTCCTAACACAAACTGCGCCTGCTCCTTGAAGTTCTTCGCAACGGCCAACGCGTCCCCGGACGAATCGTGCCGCCGCAGCCAAGGAAGCTCGTTTCCGCACACTTTCATCAAACCTCTTTGCATCGGGAGCATCAAATCAGATGCTCCAGCATCGAGCCACCCTAAATCTGAAAGCCCGAGACGCACATCTTCGACGAGGCCGTAAGCGCGGTCATGATTGCCCAGGACAAAAATTTTCGGTATCGAGGGATCGAGGTTCCCAAACACCGGACTTAATAGCCCCAAGGCATGTTTGTAATCGACAACATCTCCAGAAACGACTAGCACCTCGATTTCTTGATCCATCACCCATTCAACAGCGAGCCTATAGAAATCCGCAGTCAACTGACCTGTCAAATGAACGTCCGATAGATGTCCGATGCGCATTCCCGAAAAACGCTCCGGCATTCCCTCAATCACCAACTGCTTCACGTTTCGTTCGAGACTCAGTATTTCGTTCGATGGAAGCTTTAGGCACTCCTTGGTCAAACTTCCTGTAACCCATTGAGGATTATCACGATGCATAGGTGAATCGACATTCTTTTGAAGGACGCGAAATCGTTGTTTGGCGATCGTGAATGCAGGTCGATGGGAAATCCATATCGGTCCAACAACCGCCGTGAACATCAAAATGATGACGCTATATAACCGAGTCGGATAACTCGTCGCAGTCCATAGATTGCGTTCAAACAAAGTGGCATACCACTCGGTGATATACGTTCCCCAATCGCCTGTACGGAACTCCAAAGAAAGAAAGACGAGCGGAAGCAATGCGCAAGCCAGTACGATGCATTTTTCAATCCGCTTGATCGTTCGGCGATGAAAACCGGTAGCGTTGATGCGGTTGTAGAGCCACACCCACAAACCGACGTGGCCGATGGCTAAGAGTAGGACCAAGAGAACGCGAGAAACAATCGCCAAGGTCAAAACCGTATCATCCTTGATGAAGTGATGCGATGGTTGATAGGAATCGCAATTCCTACTCGCTAATCGGGGTCGCTACCTGGGCGATAATCGATCAGCGTCTCGGTAACGCTAAGGAGTTGGTCCAATCGAAATGGCTTGTACAAGATCGCCTTGCGATGCAATCCTGCTTGTCTGGCTTTGACAATAGAGTGCCCTGGATCATACCCAAATCCGGTCATTAGCGCCATCGGAACGACATCCATAAGCTTTTGGAGTCGCACCATGAGTTGGTAACCTGAATAATCAGGAAGTTTGATGTCGGTAATGATCACATCGTAATGCTCATCTCCGCAATTCTTGACCATCGAGACAGCTTGGTCGCCGCAGTGCGCCGTCTCGACCGTGCAGCCATAGCGTTCGAGCAGCGTATGTGCATCGTTACGAACGCTCTCATCAGGATCGACGACGAGAATTCGCCGACCTATTAGTTTGGCATGGCTCTCCGAACTGCCACCGACCGGACTGACATCGGTTGGTGCCAGTGTTTGACCAATTTCCTGGATCGATTTTTTGATGCTGCGAGCCTTGCTCAATACCCCCCGTAGACGAATGACGGTCTCGGTATCGTGACCGATGTATTTCTCCATCAAGTAGACCGCATCCAACAACAAATCGTCGAGGGGCAATGCGACAGCCGCATGGATCGCTTCGCAGCTTTGCTGCGCTGCATTGGTCCGCTGAGCGACCAGCAATTCGAGCGTATTTAGGGCGACAGCGACATCCCGTGCAAAGATCTCAAGAAACTGCTGATCGCTTTCGGAAAACGCATTCAACTTAGGGCTTTCAACATTGATAGTACCGATGACTTCATCGTGGAGTAGGATCGGTACGGTGAGTGAACTCCTGGCTCCTTTGAACGCTTCGAGATACATCGGGTCGACCGTGGTATCACGACAGAGATAACTGATACCGTTGGCAGCAACCCAACCTGTCACACCGTTGCCCTGTGGGCTTGCCATCAATCGACGATCTGCTGCCGCTTGGTCGATCCCCACCGAGAGCAGAGGTATCAAATTCCCAGTGGACTGCTCCAATAGACGAATCTCGATGACATCGACGTTGAGCAGGTCCTGGGTGTAATGCCGGATATTATCCTTGAGGAGTTCGATGCGCTGCTCGACATCCATCGCAAAGATTTCATCGGGCTTCAAGTCCGTCAGTTTAGCTCCAGCTTGGTGGATCGCAGCAAGTTTTTGCTCCTGGAGAACCTCTTCGGTGATATCACTAATCGTGACAACGATTCGATCCCGCTGGGCTTTCGGGAAGTTTTGATTCACCGGGTCGGATTGGATTCGTGCCAACTCCGCGTTATCGAGGGAGGCTGCATGCACGTAGTAGTACGCTGCCTTTTTCGATTCGATGGTTCCATCGGTTTTGAGTGTTGCTCCCGACTTCCGTCCGGATGAGATACAAGCCAAGAGCGGGCATTTACCACTCCCTTGAATCT
>VGZN01000103.1 GCA_016872635.1 Planctomycetota bacterium
TTCACGAATCGTTGGACAATCGATGCATGGAATCCTCGATTCGAAGTCTACTGCATGTGCTGCAACCACAAGCTCGAAACTCCAGATCCACCAATCATTGCGTCCGGTCAAAGGATTACCTACCGTGCGCTACGTTGGAATCGCTCGCCGATCCAGAGGTTCGATACTGTGGTTATCAACTCTTCGAATGAGCAATCCCGCGAGGTGAAACGGGTCCTAGGTCTTCCGCATGAAGACGTTGCGATCCGTGACGGACGACTTTGGGTCAACGATACCCTCATCTCGCCGACACCGTCCCAGTTCCTGCGACAAGCCGTCCTCATGAGACATTGGTTGGCTGACACCCAATCCTCCTCGCTCGACCTATTCCTTCGATCGATTCACGCTCCAATACATAACAATCTCCCTATCAACGCCCATGACAGCCATGCATACGTCGCAGCGAAAAACTACGGAGTCTCATTCCGATTCGGAGCGATGGATGGGCAGTGGAAACTCAGACTGCGATGGATCCAATCGGAACTTAACATTTCAAGCGATGCAGGCACTCCCGAGTCAGATCGCGAGCAGCGATCGAACTCCGATAGGAAGCCCGATAGTCATCGGTATTTCTGTGACTTGGAAATAGCCTCCGAAGAATCTACCGAACTTTGGGTGAACGGAAATCCTCTAGCACCGAATCCCCACCGTCGCGGTTGGAGTTCGCCATGGTTAACACTCCTCTCGATCGATGGCACCCTGTACGTTGGTGAGAATTACGCCATGCCCTGGACCGCCATCGGACGCCATTTCGAAATGGCAGAGCAGGAACCCGATGTTGCGATTTCTTCTTCACTTCTACGCTCGGCCGATTCCCTCGCCGAAGAGAACGTTCAATTAGTCTCGCTGGAGGTGCTGCATGGAGATCCTGCCATCGATCGCTGCTTGGTATACCGTGGGATTGTGTATCGCGGCTATCGAGACACCGACACCCAACGCTTTCGACCCGCAGACGGCTTTATTGTGCTTGGAGATAACGTTTCAATCTCTGAGGATTCGCGAGGCGCTGGAGATGCCTCAACCAGGATCCCTGCACAGCAAATGCGTGGCATCGTCAGTCCCGAACAAAACGATCTGGATAGTCTGATCCGGCAAACAGAATCCCTTCCAACGGGAATTTGCGCACGCGTCAACTGATCCATCGACGTCGTCCCATCCCACCACTTAGACTTCGGGGGTTGGAAGATCCGAATCGTCCCGAAGGGGTTCTGCTAGGCAAATCGCATAGCCATCCAGATCGACCATTTCGAACTCGCATAAACCGTAGAACATGCGTTCGAGCCGTCGCTGGATGCGTCCGCCTTGGGTGGGTAACAATGCCGAGAGTTCTTGATAGAGTTTTCGAATCCGACCTCCCTCAAGTCGAAGATAGACATCCCAACGGTAGGGGGTTGGGTTTCGAGGTCCCGTATTCGCCGAGCGCTGAAGCATCAATTCCGTATCCCCATGGCGAAGAATTGCGAACTGATACGGTGGTTTGGCAGGAAATGGATCTGCATCGAATCCGAGCGTGTTTTGGTACCATGTTGCACTGGCTGCCACATCGGCCACTTGCAAAACGGGAACTGCCTGAAAAATCCTAGTTGCTCCCATGGCTACCACGCTTTTATCGATTCTAAAGACAATAGGACCGACCTGCTAACCTCAAATCCGACAGCCTATTTCAACACAGGGTGGCTCTCTTCAAAGGCCGTTATCTTAGCTTCATGTTCGAGGGTCATGCCGATATCATCGAGTCCATGGAGCAAGCAGTGCCGGCGAAATGGTTCCACTTCAAATGAAGCCGAGAACCCTTTTCCATCCGAGATGGTGCAATTCTCTAAATCGACCTTCAATTCGTAATGTTCGCCATCTGCATGGTGTTGGAACAATGTATTGATTTGCTGTTCGCTCAAAGTGATGGGCAACACCCCATTTTTAAAACAGTTGTTGTAAAAAATATCCGCGAACGACGGAGCGATGATGGATCGAATACCGTAATCCTCGATTGCCCAAACGGCATGTTCCCGAGACGAACCGCTGCCAAAGTTCCTGCGGGCGATCAATATCGACGCGCCGGAGTTCCTCGGCAAATTGAGTTCGAACCCTTCATTGGGTGCACCATCCTCATGGAACCGCCAATCGAAGAACAGGAATTGGCCGAACCCTGAACGTTCGATCCGCTTGAGGAATTGCTTTGGGATGATTTGATCGGTGTCTACGTTAGCCCGATCCATTGCGGCGACAGTACCGGTGATTTTGGTAAATGGTTTCATAGACTTTTGGATTTGGTTATCGCGTTTGTTCGTGATGCAGTATGTTGGTGCTGGGATGCTTCAAGGACACTCGCGGGGAAGCAATTGGTGTATTCTGGGGCTTGGGACTTGTTCTAATTAAACCTAGTCAACTCTGGTTACGATTTACCCCTGGTAATCCCATTGCCGAATGTCGGTGAACCGACCTGAGATGGCAGCGGCAGCGGCCATCGCTGGGGATACCAGGTGTGTCCTACCACCTTTTCCTTGGCGGCCTTCGAAGTTTCGATTGGATGTCGAAGCGCATCGTTCGCCTGGTGCGAGTCGGTCTGGATTCATTGCCAAACACATACTGCAACCCGCCTCGCGCCAATCGAAGCCAGCCTCGCGGAAAATTCGGTCCAATCCCTCCGACTCGGCTTGCCGTTTGACTTGTCCACTTCCAGGCACGACCATCGCATGAACCGCGTTACTTACCCGATGCCCCTTCACTACCTTTGCCGCAGCGCGAAGATCTTCGATCCTCGCATTGGTGCATGAGCCGATAAAGACTCGCTGGATTGCAACCTCGGTCAACGGCACACCCGCCTTGAGTCCCATGTACTCCAGAGCGCTCGCCGTCGATTTCCGTTCTGTCTCATCGTCGAAATCTTCCGGCCGAGGAACGGCTTGGTTCACCGAGATGACTTGGCCTGGATTCGTTCCCCAAGAAATCTGTGGCTCAATGTCTCGGCCTTGATAGAAATCGACACGATCGTAGGTCGCACCTGGGTCGGATGGCAGGTGTCTCCAAAGTTCGACAACTCGATCAAAATCCTTCGGAGCATACGGACGGCCGCGAAGATAGTCGAAAGTGGTTTGGTCTGGCGCGATCATGCCGGCTCGAGCCCCTGCTTCGATCGACATGTTGCAAACCGTCATCCGCTCCTCCATGCTCAATTTGCGGATCACTTCACCAGTGTACTCAAGAACGTATCCAGTCCCGCCGGAAGTGGTCAGTTTGCCAATCAAATACAGAATCAAATCTTTGGCAGTAACACCAGGACCCAATTCTCCATCGATGCGCAAGTCATAAGTTTTCGGGGTATATTGCAACAGCGTTTGCGTCGCTAGCACATGCTCGACTTCGCTAGTTCCAATTCCAAACGCCAAGGCACCAAATGCACCGTGTGTCGCGGTATGCGAGTCACCGCAAACGATGGTCATTCCCGGCTGTGTGTAGCCAAGTTCGGGACCAATAATGTGGACAATACCTTGATGGGTATCGTTCAAATCGTAAAGTCGGATGCCAAACTCTTTGCAGTTCTGCCGAAGCGTGTCGACTTGCTGGCGAGCGATTGGGTCGGCGATCGGAAGGGACCGATCGGTGGTGGGTACATTGTGATCAGGTGTCGCGATCGTCTTTTCGGGTCTGCGCACCCGACGTCCAGCCAATCGCAATCCTTCGAACGCTTGCGCACTGGTTACTTCGTGCACCAGATGCAAATCGATGTAGAGAATCGCTTGTTTGCCAGATTCATGGTGAACCACATGGTTGTCCCAAATTTTCTGGAACATCGTCCGGGGCTTGGCCGGTGCAGTTGTCATTTTTTCAGTCGCAATGTTAGGGATTCAATAGTGGGGTATTTAATGATGAAAAGCCGTCTCGCGGCAATTTCCGAATGTAGGGCGATGGAGAACCTCGGGGTGACCCATCGTTGCCAATATTGGGCCAATGTGGGGCCAATTAAGTCGGAGGCAAAGTGTGCCAAGCGGGGCTGAGAATCATCAGAACCAACTCGTTTTCCTGGTCCTTTTTCCTCGTCCTTTGTCCCGATCCTTTTTTCGACATACCATTCATCAATACACTTCATCTAAACAATTCATCGATACATTCGGTGTACCGCGTGCTGAACCCAAGGGAGTGAATCGGTGATAACCCAGCTTTTCCTTGATCAGCATACTGCCATATGGATTAGAACATGAAATCTCAGCTTGCGTAATCCATCCGGGTCGCATGTCCGCTAGTTACCGCTGCGGTTTGGAGTGTATATTAATGACGTTACTATTTCCGCGTGGAATTTCCCACGCATACCACCCCGTCGAATTAAAGGAATTGATGCTGCTATGCCTGACTCCGATGCACTCCAGAACCGAGGTCGATCCCTGGAAAATGCATTCTTTTCCAATTTAGATTCCAAGCTCCTCGATGGGCTCAAGCAAAAGCTAGGTGAAGAAAGCGCGCTCACGCAGATTCGCGAGGCGACTGGCATCCACGACACCAAGGTATTGGAATCCCTCATGAAGCTTGGGGTTACGCCGGCATCCCTGGCAGCCTTGCGAGTATTCCCATTGATCGCGGTCGCGTGGGCTGACGGCAAAGCAGACACGGGGGAAATCACCGCTGTTCGAGCGATTGCTTCCAAGTACATCCAACGAGGTTCCGCAGCAGACGAAATCCTGGGGACATGGCTCTCGAAAAAACCTACAGACGAAATGTTTTCGGCATGGGAGACGTATGCGGATACGATGTTCGGTGCTTTGCAGAGCAACGAAGGACAATCGCTCAAGCAAACGCTGATGGCGGAAATTCACGAAATTGCAGAGGCTAGCGGAGGGCTTCTCGGTTGGGGCGCGGTCTCAAAACCCGAACAAGAAGCCTTGGTTCGAATCCGGGCTGCACTGCACGCCGAATAGGCCGAATGGCTCTACCATGGCTGTGGCGGACCGGCGAAACAGACAGGGATTCCATCTCCCGATTCCTTTTGGCCAGTTCCTTTCGGCGGATCAATTCCATTTGGCGGATCAATAGTTATGACAACGGATCCCAAAGTCGTCTGGCATCAAGCCTCGGTATCCAGCCAGCAGCGAGCAGAAAAACTGGGACAGCGCGGATGTGTCGTTTGGTTTACCGGCTTGAGCGGATCAGGAAAAAGTACCATTGCAAATGCGTTAGACCAACTTCTTATCGAACGCAACGCTCATTCGTACTTGCTCGACGGGGACAATATCCGACACGGGTTATGCGCGACACCGCAAATGTTAAACCCGTTGCATGGCGATGCATTCGCCAAACGCTTCGGCTTGGGCTTTTCGCCGGAGGATCGTGAGGAAAACATCCGGCGGGTGGGCGCCGTCACGCAATTGCTGGCCTCCGCAGGATTGATTTGCTTGACCGCGTTCGTCAGCCCCTATCGCAGGGATCGGGATCGAGTTCGAAATTGGGTAAACAACCAAGATTCGACGCCGTTCTTCGAAGTCTTTGTAAACACTCCGTTGGAGGTGTGTATGCAACGCGATCCGAAAGGTCTGTATCAACAAGCGTTGGCGGGAAAAATCCCTAATTTCACAGGAATCTCCGATCCATACGAAGCTCCCGAGAATCCAGAACTCGAACTGCCTGGGGGTTCAGCCACTCCGTCCGAACTCGCGGAACAAGTATTGAAAATGCTCCAAGACCGCGGAATCATTCCCGCGCGATCGTGACTGCGAGTCCGGGCGATAACTTTTTGATCAGATAGCACTCATCGCGGTAATAGGTGAACGCATGTCGAATTTCAACAACCCAGACGAAGCCTTCTCCATGGCGAATAATCCGTACCGGGCGAGCCCCTCCGGTTACAATGCGGATGAAACGAAAGGCGAGGGAAAGGTCCTGCGACTCGCTAGCGTCGGCAAGCGTTTTTTAGGCTGGCTGATCGATTCGTTGATACCCTTGCTATTTGTGGTCCCTGCGATCATTCCGATGGTCATTGCAATAGGCAACCTATATCAGGCCGCAGCGGCAGGAGGTGGCGAAGTCGAAATGGATCCGGCATCCGCATCCCTCTTGGCAGCAGGATGGGCAATTATCATTTTCGGCGGTTTGGCGCTGTTCATCCTTCAAATCGTGCTTCTCGTGACGCGAAGCCAAACCATTGGCAAGTACTTCATGAATACTCAAGTCGTCGATTTTGAGACGGGTGCTCCTGCGGGTTTCCTCAGTTGTGGCGTCCTCCGAGTTTTCGTCAACGGGCTGATCGCCGGTCTACCGTGCATCGGCATTATCTATTTTATCGTGGACAGCTTCTATATCCTGCGAGAGGACCGTCGCTGTATCCACGACTTAATCGCCAACACCACGGTTATCGACTTGTCCCCTTAATCAGTCTCGAGATACCCACCGAGGAAATTTGCGGTTAAGATTACCGCATCGATGTCCCCTCTCCGCTCCTTTTCTAAATCCTCAGTCATGTCGCGTTATGTTGTTCGCTGCGGTATCAATCGCTCGCTATACGCGATGAATGCACGCGCGGAGCATCAACGAGGGGACATCGTTATCGCCCGAACCAACCGTGGCTTGGAACGGGGGGAAGTCCTGATCGAAATCACGGATGCCAATGCGGCTGCATCCGCGAATCTCTCCAGTGGATCGATTCAGCGTCTCGCTTCTGAAGAAGATCAAAAAGAGTGCCTGCGGCTCCAAAATGCGATCCCCAAGGACTTCGACGATTGCAGAGCAATCATCCAGGGCATGGGGATGAAAATGGACTTGGTCGACGTCGAACGGATCTTCGGCGGCGAGCAACTGACACTCTACTACACCGCAGACGATCGCATTGATTTTCGGGAATTGGTGAAGAAGCTCGCCGCGAAATACCATACTCGGATTGAGATGCGTCAAGTGGGTGCTCGGGACGAGGCTAAGCTCCTTGGGGATTACGGGGATTGCGGCAAGCCTCTTTGCTGCAACACGCATCTCTCGGAGATGCCCCCAGTCTCGATGCGTATGGCAAAGCTCCAAAAAGCCACATTGGATCCGAATAAGATTTCCGGTCGATGCGGCCGATTGAAATGCTGCCTCCGGTACGAGCACGATCACTATGAAGAACTCGCCAAGAAGCTTCCTCCTGCGGGAAGCGACATTGTGACGAAGGAAGGACGTGCTAAAGTAATCGCCGTGGAGTTGCTTGCCCACCAGCTGCTTATCTCCACCGAAGACAATCGCCGAATTTTGATTTGCGCCGATGACTGTCTCTCGGTGATCAAACGTGGAGTCGAACCCTGATGAACGAACATGTCATGGCGATGGTCGAATTGCTAAAGCAAGATCAGCGGTACCAACTTGAAGCGTACCAATTCGTCCGCGAAAGCCTCGCTTACGCCCAGCGGATCATGAAGATGCCTCCCCAAGTTACCGAGGGTGAGGAAGGCAAATCCGATCACCATCTGACAGGCCAACAGCTTTGCCAAGCGATTCGAGAATACGCTCTCGAGCAGTATGGTTACTTGGCGAAAACCGTTTTAAACAGCTGGGGCATCCACAACACCGGTGATTTCGGCGAGATCGTTTATAACTTGATCCGTATCAAGGAAATGAGGAAAAGCAAATCAGATCGCCGCGAGGACTTTGACGATCAATACGATTTCGACTCTGCCTTCTTGCCTCGTTTTGAGCTCGCAAACGATGCCAGCTCCGAGTGATCGATTCCGCTTCATCGCAGCCTCCATCGCTCTCGCAATTTGGAGCTGCTTCATGGTTTGGATCTGCTTCAGAATCCTCTCTGGGGGATAAAGCTCGACGCACGATCGGGTCGATCCCCTGCCGCAGGATGCTATTGATTGCTTTACTACTTCACGAGCTCTGGCAAGTATTTCACCGGAATTGTTCCGCAGTTGAGCACTTCCTCGTGAAACGAACCGATCTCAAATCGATCACCGCGAGTTCGTTGTACATTCTGCCGCAATCGGTAGAAAGCAGTTCGCCCAACGAAGTAGGTCGACAGTTGGCACGAACTCTGCTTGGCCCGCTGAACCTTGCCAAAAGCCTCGCCCTCGGTTTGGTACCCCCGTCCTACCAGCAACTGCATCGCTTGTTCGTCGGACATATCCGTGCAATGCATCGAATGATCCAAGATCGCATTCAGCACAGCCCTCAGGTAAAATTTGAGCTGGTGCAGACGCAATGCTAAATCACCGTTTCCATACCCCTGGTCGAGCATCATCTGTTCCGTGTAAACGGCCCAACCCTCAGCAAACACCCCGGATGATAGGATCTTTCGAATCGGTGAAGGACTTCTGTTAGAGTAGTCCAATTGGACGTAATGCCCTGGATACGCTTCATGGATCGTGAGAACCTGAAGCATGTACTTGTTGTACTCCTTGAAGAATGCTTCCTGACGCTCCGTTGGCCAATCGGATGGAGGGGGCGAGATGGCATACAAGCTTTTCGCATTGGGATCCAGTGCTGGCGCGGGGTTTAAGTAGGCCGCAGAAAATCCACGCTGGAACTCAGGCATCTCGATAATGTCACACTGGTCTGGCTCAGGCAACGTTAAGATCTTTTTCTGAGTGATCATCTCTTTAATCGCCGCAACAGTCTGCTTTGCGTCTTGAACCAACGTCTCTGATTGGCCATGTTCGTTGCCGAGTTCACTCAATACTTGCCTGACGGTATCTCGTCGCCCCGCTTCGTCGTCTGGGGGCAGAGTGATACCAGGAAACACCGAGAACCAGAGCTGTTTCGCCACATAGTACATTTCTCGCTCGACCCGATCCGCCTCGGAATTGGCCGCCGCGATGACCTCGTCTGCGGTAAGTCCAGCGTCGAGCTCAAGCTCCAGTTTCTTAGCAAACTTTTCCTTGCCAATTCTCCAGGTCCCCTTGGACCGGGGCAGGACTTCCTGTTCGAGGAATCGTTTGTATTCTTTCAAACTTGCGACCGCGCTGCGGCATGGCCCCTGCAACTCGCTCAACTGCGGAGCTTCGCCTGCCAGTTTGAAAATATCGCTTTCGTAAAAAGAAATTGCACCGTCGGTCCGCTTGATGGCGATCTCAGTGAGGATCTGCGGCGGCTCGCCGATGGAAAGTTTGGCCGCCTCAACGATGGCAGGAATTTTGGCAATTCGAGACGCTGCATTCTCCACGTTGCGATGCTGGGGCAAAGTCGATTGGGTAAGCAACGTAAAAACGCTGTCGGATGCGTAGGTCAAATACACCCGCGGATCATTGGCAAAGTCATTCGAATTGGTCGACTGCCAGACTCGATACTCGAGAAAGTGCTTCCAAATCTCCAGATCGATTTGGGCGTTCCTGGATAGGCTCGCAAGATCGAACTCCTGCTCCAGACGTTTCAGGACCGCTTTGTCATTCGCGACATCCTCCTCCCGTGCCTTGGGCGAGAGATCATCGAGCAAATGGTCGTAGTCGTGGTTCCCTAAATAGGTTGCA
Organism: Planctomycetota bacterium; assembly: GCA_016872635.1. Taxonomy (GTDB): domain Bacteria; phylum Planctomycetota; class Planctomycetia; order Pirellulales; family Pirellulaceae; genus JBKCUI01. The sequence goes on from VGZN01000103.1 coordinate 9,462, forward strand.
AACATGGGATGACGCACGCATTGGTCATCGAGCCATTCTTGAAATTGCTGCGCGACTCTTGCGTCCTGGCGCGCAGTATCCTGCGCGATTACCACCCCTGTGCCTAACCATCCTCCAGTCGGCGAGCCGCCAACCAAAAGCCCCCCGCCAAACACCCACGCCGCCGCCAACGAACGAAAGCCGAATGATCTAGCCATCTACAAAACTCCTTTGGAACTCGGGATGCCTGTTTGTCGAGGATCAATTTCAACCGCGATCCGTACCGCTCTCGCCGTAGCCTTAAAAATACCCTCAGCGATGTGGTGGGTATTTCTGCCATAATGGAGCAAAATATGCAAATTGCACTGCGCGTTGGATGCAAACGCCTGCCAAAAATCTTCGATCAACTCGCTATCAAAGTCTCCGATCTTTGGAGATGGCATGGGAGCTTGGAACACCAAATAGGATCGCCCACTGAAGTCGATGGCAGACGTTACCAGGGTCTCTTCCATGGGGAGGACCAGATGCCCGTAACGACGAATCCCGACCTTGTCTCCCAAGCACTCGCGAATCGCTTGGCCCAAACAAATTCCGACGTCTTCCGTTGTATGGTGCGCGTCGATCTCCAAATCGCCGTTGGCATGTACTTCCAAATCGACAAGTGCATGCCTTGCGAATAAAACCAACATATGGTCGAGAAATCCCACGCCAGTTCGGATGGAGTTCTTGCCCGTTCCGTCGAGATTCAATCGCAATTCAATTTGCGTTTCCGCGGTTTTTCGCTCGAGCTGGCTGGTGCGCGATGGTGTCATGGATACTCGTGGAGTGTTAGTAAGTTAGCTGCGGACTGATATACGCTGGTCAATGGGTAGCTACAAATTTCACTTCGCCAGTACAAGCGAACAGACCAGGGTATTCCGGGTGGCTGGAACATGCAAACCCAAGGTTAGCCTTGAGCTTACCAGAACCAAACGCAAAAAATCACGCCCAGCGAATACCCAAACGCCCGAGGATTGCCTCACGTGGAGTCCATGTAGTGTACACGCGCCCATCGGACAGGGTCTTCTAGTAGACTCGAATCGTCTCAGGTATGCCCTTTCGGGCGTTATTTGGCTCAATGGACGTTTAGAAGGTGCGGATAATAACGAAAAATCTGTTCGAAAACCTAGCGAACATCAGCCCAGCGAACATTTCCGCCGAGGAGGTTGTCACCATCCTCGCGAAAACGAAATCCACACGAATCGAAACAATCGTGTCGCATGGACCACTCCCGCTGAACCGACATTGTGGCTAGCAATTTTCTACGCAGATCCCTCGATCGGATCCTGAGATTGATTCCCGAGTCCGATGGGAGTGGGCTCGTTCCTCACCACCCAGACTTGGATCCCACATTGCTTTCGCGAAATGCCGTCGCACTACACCGGTTCAACTTCAGGGTGGGCCCACGGAGCTCGGTAGGGGCGTCGAAGCATCGAGGTAGCTTGTTCATCACCGACAACGATGCTCTTGGCAGGATCATAGCGTAACGATCGTCCTAGTTGCATCGACATGTTGGCCAAGATACATGCTGCCGTCGAAATATGGCCTTGCTCGATATCCGCTACTGGTTTGCCCCGTTCGGTGATCGCCTTCAAGAAATCAAGCATGTGGACTCGGATTGCTGGGGCCACGTGCTTTTCAAGATCCTTCTCGGTCTTGTCCTCAGGATACTGATCCAACTCATAGGTCACATCTTTGTGAATAGGTTGGGCGTCGCCACCTCGAGGCATAAAGTCATAACCCATCACACTCATTTTGAGCGTACCCCGTTCACCGTAAAGGGTTGCACCCCAAGGATAAGCGGGATCGGGTGCATCCCCCCACGTGCGATGCGTCCAGACGACGTTTAGTTCCGGGAATTGAAAGGTTGCCGTTTGAGTATCGGATATGTTTGCCTTGGAGTTCTTATCGACATAGATGCCACCATTGGAGTTTATCTCGGTGGGCCAACCGAGATCGAGCATCCAACGAACGGTATCGAGCATATGGATGCACATATCGCCAAGAACTCCGTTTCCATACTCGGTGAAGGCTCTCCAAGAACGGGGATGTACGAGTTTGTTGTAAGGACGCATCGGAGCAGGCCCAGTCCACATCTCATAATCTAGATTCTCCGGAGGTGTTTGGTCGGGTGGGTTTTCTCGCGCCCTCATGTGGTAGTAGCAGTAAATCTCTGCATGCGAAATTTTGCCTAGTAGTCCCGCATCGACGATGTTTTTCTTTGCTTCTATCAAGTGTGGCGTGCTACGGCGCTGGGTCCCAACCTGCACAACCCGCTTGTACTTTCGCGCCGCTGCCAGCATGGCTTGGCCTTCGACGACATCCACACTGATCGGCTTCTGCACATAAATGTCTGCGCCGGCTTTCACCGCTTCGATCATCGGCAAGGCATGCCAATGGTCTGGCGTTGCTATCAACACAATGTCGAGGTCTTTTTCAGCAAGCATTTTTCGGTAGTCGCCGTACGTTCGCGGCTGTTTGCCCGAATTCTGACGGTCCTTGACCATATCCGCAGCTTCAGTGACCATCTTGCTATCGACATCACACAGCGACACCACCTCTACGGGAGCAACCTGCAACAATCGAAAGAGATCGGCTTTTCCATACCAA
>VGZN01000104.1 GCA_016872635.1 Planctomycetota bacterium
CCGAGCGTCTCGCTCAGCTTCCTTGAGTTTTTGAATAATCACTTGTTTAGCCGTTTGAGCCCCAATACGACCGATTTCGTCTTGGCTCAAATTCCGGCCGTCGACTGTTGCGTTGATGGTGCCAACCCCGCGGACAATATGGATGTCCACTTCGGCTTCTTCCCCAAACTGCCTTTTTGCAGCCGTAACCAATGCAGACTCAATCGCCTGAATCACGAGTTCAGGGTCAATCTGCTTTTCGCGATGCATAGAATCAACGATCCTAAGCAATTCTTGAGGATTCATGCGCTTTTAGTTAATTTGATTGGATAGGGGATGGTCGCTCGGCACAGGGGTAGATCGGCTCGACACCCATTCGTTGGAGAATCGGCCAAAACTATCGAGCGGCATCGAAAATGTCAACCGGCGATCGGCCTTGCTAAGACCCGAACAAGGCAATCTCCCCGATTTTTACCCAGTATGGAAGGTCTAGAATGAAGGGCCTTGTGGAATATGGTCCCCTGGGTGGGGATTTTGACGGCCATACTGATCATGAGGGTTTGCCAGTCGAGGGTCTTGCTAAAGCCGCAACTCAGGGCGTTCCTGGGACGGTTCAGCAATTACCGTCGTGAGTCTGACTATCGTTTACTCTTCTTTTTTCTACGAGTCTTTGTCATGTTGCATTCACAGGGCAGGCACCCCGTTCGGGAACCAGCGAATCCTCCGCGCAGGCAATGCGGAACGATGGCTGTCTACGAACGATTATCGGAAATGGAGCCAAGTTTCCGCGAAAACATCGCCTCTCTCGAACGCCAAACACGCGATTTTGTAAATACTCGTTGCATGGCCCGCGAAGCGAGATTGTTGTTCAAAATCCCAATTGTTGTCCATTGCGTGTATCGTCAATCCAGCGAAAGAATCTCGGTGGCGCAAGTCAAAAGCCAACTCAAAGTCCTGAACCAAGACTTCCGATTGAAAAACCCCAACCGGTCAGATATCCCTAATGTATGGAAATCGTTGGCCGCGGACGCAGGGATCGAGTTTTATCTTTCCCCCGAAGATCCCTTGGGTAACGCTTCCTCAGGTGTCACCTATACAAAAACAGATCGTCCCTCTTTTGGCACAGGGGATTCCGTCAAGCGGTCCGATACCGGCGGTATCGAACCTTGGGATACGAAACGATTCCTCAATCTCTGGGTGGCTCCGTTGGCCGGTGGATTGCTTGGCTACGCACAATTTCCAGGCGGACCCGAGGAGACCGATGGGGTAGTTATCGGAACGTCAGCTTTTGGCACTCGCGGAACCGCGCAGCAGCCCTTTGACCGGGGGCGAACCACCACGCATGAAATAGGACATTACCTCAATCTCTACCATATCTGGGGTGATACCAACGATTGCTCGGGTTCCGATTACTGTTGCGACACACCGGTCCAGCAGCTACCAAACTACGGGCGACCGAACTACCCAAAAGTCTCGTGCAACAACGGACCTCACGGCGACATGTTTATGAACTTTATGGATTACTGCGACGACGAGGTCATGTGCATGTTCACGGAAGCCCAAGCTGCACGTATGATCGCGACTCTGACTGGTCCTCGATCCGGGTTGGACCCGCATCCAAAGCCGATGCCTTAACGCATCGCCAAGAATCCGGTTTGCCTTCCATTAACCATTTTTCCCCAACTTCTAATCCTTGCTGTCGCACACTGTGTTTTGCCACCGCGAGATTTTCCAGAGCGGAATGTCCAACGATGCAGCCTGACCCAAGTCCTCGGAACGAACCTGCCGGAGATGCTTCGGACGAAGGGACTGAGACTTTTTCGATGGAGCACGGCAAGTGGACTCACTCGCACGAAGAAGACCATGACGGTCTGATGGTGTTTCGCCCCGCATCCTTTTCATTTCCCCGCTCGAGAGGGCGGTTAAGCTTTATCCTTGAGGGGAATGGGCTTGGAACCTATCTCCCGATTGGTGCCGATGATAGGCATGGCACGACGTCGTCGCAGTGGAGAATCGAGACTACCAATAAGCCTACGCCAGCTTCGTTCCTGAGGATTCAGGTTGGTACTAAAGATGTACTCAACGCACGAATCGTCAAGGCGAGTCCGGACGAATTGGTGCTCCGAATCCTTGCAACCTACTAACGCAAAACCTAGTCGTTTCATCGGCGGGGTTTCGATTTGATCGGGCGGCCAGGGAAATCGGCGTGGAGAGTTTCGCGGCGGCTAGGCGTTGTTAAATTCCAGAAAACCGGTGTTGGATTTGGGCGCGGATGTCGTTATGGGTTGTGGCCTCTCAGGATCTGCGCATATAGACCACGGATTTCTTTGGTCATGTTCTGGTGGCGGAATTTCTCCGCGAAACGGTTCTGCCCTTCGCTGCCCAGGCGTTTCCTTAATTTGGGATCCTCAGCAAGTTGCACGATTGCACCAGCCAATGGCGCTACGCATCTCGGAGGGAGTAAAAATCCTGTTTCATCATCGATGACAACTTCGCGTGCACCATCGATGTCAAAGCTAATCACTGGTCGACCAGCGATCAACGCTTGAGGAAGTGCCCTGGCTAATCCCTCTCGAAGCGACGTATGTACGAGGGCGTCCATTGCGCCGACAAGAGCTGGAATTCGAGACGGGGGTACCAGACCTGTGAATACAAAATGATCTTTCAGGCCCATGGAAGCGATGGTGCCTTCGATCTCATTCCGCAAAATACCGTCGCCGACCAAAAGAAAACGGGCGTTCTGCACTTTTGAAACTACTTCCTTGGCTGCCTCCAGTAAATACTCATGACCCTTAAGGCGAAAGAGCCTTGCAATTTTTCCAAAGACGACATGCTCTGGCTTTAGACCCAATTCACGTCGGGTCTGATCTCGGAACGTTGCGGCTCGTAGAAAAGGCTCCACGTCCATCCCACTGTAGATGGTGGTGAATTTGGACCTCTCCGCAATGTGGGCTTCCACCATCAAGTCGGTCATGGCGTCGGCAACGCTGATCATATGATGGCAGCGTTTCGCGGCCCAACGCTCGCACGCTTGAAAGAATCGACGGGCAAACACATTCTGGTACGGGTGAAATGGCGCTCCGTGCACGGTGTGTATTACGCAGGGGACATTCTCATGCCATGCGGCGGCGCGGCCAAGCATTCCCGCTTTCGCGCTGTGGGTATGGACTACATCGGGACGCATACGCCTTATTTTTGTCCGTAGCTGTCGGTATGCCTTTTGGTCGATCCATGGGTGGATCTCTCTGAGTAAAGTGGGCTCCTCGATAACTTTCAGCAGAGAAGTTTGTGACGGATCCTCCGTTTGGTCGAATAAACTACCTTCGGCACCCAAACTAGGGCCCGTGATGAGTGTTACGTCATCCCTGTACTCGCTCACCAAATCCATGCAGTTGAATCGAGTATTCTCTTGCGCTCCCCCAACGATCATTCGAGTGATGATGTGGAGGACTCGCATGGTTTAGCCTGCGTACGCAAGGGTCCGAGAGGTGAGAGTTCGGTAACTGGAAAGGCTGCGAGGTGAAGGCGTAGTGAGTGCTATACCCTGCGCTCTATTCTACTTGAATCGAAGCAATGCGTAGAGTTTCTTTCCTTTCCGCAAAACGACAACGGTTTCGCTGGCAAGATCCTTTTCAGTCAGAACAGTATCAATCCCGGAAACACGGCGATTGTTCACGTAAGCCGATCCTTCGGTGATACTGCGTCGAGCATCGCTCTTGCTTCCGGTCAATCCCGCGGCACAAAGCGCATCGATGATTCCGATACCCTCTACCAAACGTGCACGTTCCATCTCCACGCTGGGGACATCCGCAAAAATGGTATTGAGCTCGACGTCGCTTAAAGACTCGATTTCAGCGCCGAAGAGAGTGCGGCTGGCTCGCTCGGCGGACTGAAGGCCTGATTCGCCATGCACTAATTTGGTCAATGACTCAGCAAGACGCTTTTGAGCGAGTCGTTCCTGGGGTCTATCGCGCAACGAAGCAGAAAGTGTCTCGAACTCTTCTTTCTGGACATCGGATAGAAATCGTAGTGCCATCAGGACATCGGTATCTGGAATATTGATCATGTACTGATAGAACTCGTATGGACTGGTGCGATCTGCCGAAAGCCACACCGCTCCCTTTTCGGTCTTACCCATTTTTCTGCCATCGATGGTGGTGAGGAGCGGGCAAGTTAGACCGTAGAGTTGTTGCGAAAGCATTCTGCGGCCAAGATCAATTCCAGCGGTGATGTTCCCCCATTGGTCGCTTCCCCCGATCTGAAGCTTGCAATCGTGGTTCTTCGCCAAATACACAAAATCGTAGGCCTGCAGAAGCATGTAGCTAAACTCGGTGTAGCTCAGGCCGCTATCGGTACGCTCCAAACGGCTTTTCACGGAGTCCTTGGTGAGCATGACGTTGATGGGAAAGTTCTTTCCAACATCGCGGAGGAAGTCCAAGAACGTAAACGACTGCATCCAGTCATAGTTGTTGACAAGGATCGCACTGTTTGGGCCGTCAAAGTCGAGAAAGTGACGCATCTGAGCCCGCAATCCTTCGACATTCTTGGCCAATAGATCCTTAGAAAGCAATTGCCTTTCATCGCTTTTGCCGCTTGGGTCACCGATCATCCCGGTTGCCCCACCAACCAACGCAATCGGTCGATGCCCAGCTTGTTGGAACCGACGCAGCATGATGAGGGGTAATAGCGATCCGACGTGCAGGGAATCAGCGGTAGGATCGAATCCTGCATAAACCGCAGAAGGCTTGTTTAGCAAGGACCGAAGGTTAGCTTCGTCGGTGGTTTGGTGAATGAGTCCGCGCCATTGCAGTTCGTCGACAATTGATGACATCGTATCTCCGTGTCGTTGCGTCTTGAGCGTTAACGTCTTATTTGGTGGTTTTTAGAGTTGATTGATTGCAATGGTTCCAGGGGGGTGCCGGCCTACAATCCATTGGGGCATCATTGTAACCATAGGTCTTCAAGCTCGGGGATAGCTCTTTGCAAAGGGCTTCAAAGGTCGGCATTTTGGTTCGCTTGTTAGCAAGCCGACGCATTGCTAGAATGCGGTGACTCTGTGATCTCCCTGTCGCCTTTGCCCGGAACCGAACTTATGTCTAACCCCAGCGTTCGCGGTATCGTCCATGTTGTTGAAGACACCAAGACTTTTGGCCAAAAAGGGTTTCGGAAACGACTCATCGTTCTCGAGCAAAACTTAGGTAGATTCACCAACTACATCCCTATGGAATTTACCAATGATGCATGCGATTCCGCTGATGGACTAAAGGTGGGTGATGACATAACTGTCACATATCGTCTGACAGGGCGAAAGTGGCAACGTGATGCCGACAGCGAGGTGAAGTATTTTTTAACGGCGGAAGCGATGGGGTATCGGCGCACCGGTGAGAGCAATGGGGCTGGAGACACGGACTCCATCAATGATGAGTTTTCGCAAGCATCCTCCGACTTTAGCGATGCCCCCTTCTAAATGACCCGCTTGGTCGTGACGGTCGGAAGCGTAATCTCGATCGAATGACGCCGCGATCGACTCAGGAACCGTTTCTGTTCGGGGCCCTCAAAGTGGCTACAAGTGCGGTAGCTGCCAAAGCCAACCATCCCAGGATCAGCATCATTCCCCCCAATGGGACGATACTCCAGTGGATAATCTGGTCGGCGAACACCATGCTGTACAACCCGCCGCTGAAACAGCATATCCCGAGTAGCCAAAGGAACGCTGCTACCTTGACACCTCGCATCGGTTTCGGGGGTGATGTACCTGCTGGTTCAATAGTTGTGGGTATGGCCAAGGGTGACAATCCCAATGCAAGCAACGCGATGGTATGGAACAATTGGTAGCGGACCCCCAATTCGCATTGATCGAGTTTCTTCTGAACCACCGAATCGGGGTACCCTCGCGATTCCAATTGCTTCGGCAAACTATGGGCCCCCATCGCACCGATGCCTACGCTGATGGCGCCAGACAACGCGGCAATCAAGACCAGGATAGGTTGAAAGGGATGGCGATGGGCAGGATATGTATTCATAGGCTTTTATCAAGCTTCAAGGCTCGGGTGCGGCCCGGAGGCTGAATGCGATTTTTCTTTCGTGAATATTGATTTGGTTTCCGGGAGATTCGATCCATTTGGCGATCGTGTGCCAAATTTCTATTCCTCAAACTATCGGCATATTTCCGTCCAACGCAACGCTCGTGGTAATCGATCAGCTATAAATCCTCAAATGGAAGATCGTTGGGTTGGCGTTCCGTGAGACCCTCTTTAAAGTGCCTTCGGCACACCGTAATGTAACGATCGTTCCCTCCGATTTGGATTTGTTCACCTTCTCGCACTGGTATGCCCTTTGAATCAATACGCAACACCATGGTGGCTTTTCGACCGCAATGGCAGATCGTTTTGATCTCGGTTAGGGTATCCGCCCAAGCAAGAAGATGCTGGCTTCCCTCGAAGAGATTGCCTTGGAAGTCGGTTCTTAATCCGTATGCCAAGACGGGGATGGAAAGGTTGTCGCAGATATCTGCGAGTTGCCTCACTTGCTGTTTTGTCAAAAATTGGGCTTCATCGACAAGAACACAGTGGACAGGGGCTTCGCCGTGCAGTTTTTCAGTGATTCTCAACAAATTATTGGTGGCGTTGAAAGGGATTGCGTCCGAACTTAGACCAATCCTAGAACTGACTCGACCTTCCCCGAATCGAGTATCAATTTCCGGGGCGAAAACGATGCTTCGCATCCCTCGTTCACGGTAGTTATAGCTCGATTGCAGCAGGATCGTCGATTTTCCCGCATTCATCGTAGAGTAATAAAAATATAGCTTGGCCAATGGAGAGCCCTTGAGAAACAATAACCTTGCATTGAAGGGCGTACCAGCGAATCACTAGATGGTCGCGTCCCATCGTCAAAGGTTTACGAAGCGGGGGCGCATCGACTCCTATCTCGTCATCGCAGGGACATCATCTACGTTGCATTTTTGGGGTTTCAGCGTTCCTTTAGTTTTACCGTTATCTTTCGTGGGTCAATCCTAATGATATACAATTTGGAGCGGGGTCCTGACATCGACGAGCGTCGTTGGACGATGGGATTCAAGGGCCATTGGAGGGAGTACGAGGATTATAGGATGTCACTCGATGATGCGAAAATTGATCACGCGACGAAGGTTTGTTTCCCACGGCAGTTGCCTTGGAGTGGCGGTTGCGATCGCTGTATCGGAGTTTGCAAAACGTCCGAAGCAAGCTTGGGCTATTGAGCCGTTCGATCGGCCAAAGCCGGGGAGATTGCGTTTGAGTCTCGCGGCGTATTCGCTTCGAGATCTGTTAAAGGGGAACCGCGATGGATGGGATATGTTTCGATTTGTCGACTATTGCCATCAACTGGGTGTTCCAGGCGCAGAACTCACCAGCTACTATTTCCCTGCTGAAGTTTCGACGGAATATCTGAACCAGCTAAAACTGCACTGCCATCGCCTTGGAATAACCGTCACCGGGGGGGCTATTGCAAATGATTTCTGCCAAGCGGATCCGGCGAAGGTTCGCAAGGATATCGAGACTACGAAACTCTGGATCGATCGCTACGCGATACTCGGCGCGAATGTGATTCGGATCTTTGCAGGGAGTCAGCCCAAAGGGGATACGTGGGAGAGTACTGTCGCCAGGTGCGTCGAGGCGGTCGACGAGGTGGGCGACTACGCAGCCAGTCGGGGGATTTATTTGGGGCTTGAAAATCATGGTGGAGTGACCGCTAAAGCGGATGGGCTACTAGAAATCGTCAGGGGCGTAAAATCGAAAGGTGTTGGGATCAACCTAGATTCGGGAAATTTTAGATCCACCGCCGATCCTTATGCCGAATTGGCTCAGATAGCCCCATATGCGGTAAATGCGCAATTGAAGGTCGAAATGTTCCCGAATGGCAAGCAAGAAATGGCGGATTTACCGAGGGTCCTTCGACTATTGTCGGAATCAAGCTATAGTGGCTGGGTGGCTTTGGAATACGAAGCGGCCGAGCCTCCGTTGGAAGCGATTCCAAAGTGGGTTCAAGCATTGAAACAGCACCTTCGAGACATGGATTCGTAGCTTCAACGGGAAAATCGTTTTATGGCTGCAAGCAGCTTGACCAATGCCAGCGACTGGGGGGAAGGCCACGGTGGTGGTCTGATCTCGATCGGAATCGTTGAGACCAACGGTTGGACCGCTGGTATGGTTGCATGCGACGCGATGTGCAAAGCCGCGAATGTCACGATCCTGCAGGCGGAGTGGAACGATATGTTAGGTGCCGTGATCAAGATCACGGGTTCACCGAGTGATGTTCAGTCCGCCGTGGAGGTTGGTTCCAAGGTTGCCGAGGGGATGGGGCAGGAGCGTGCGGCGCACTGGATCCACAGTCCGGATCGAGATGCACTGCGAACGATCTTGAGCCCTTCGGAATACAATGTCCTTATCGAACAAAACGTTGTCAAAACACCTCGATCGGAAGAAGAACTCATGTCGAATGCCAGCAACGCCGGCCAAGCATTAGGATTTATCGAAACCCAAGGATTTACTGCCGTCTTTGAGGCCATCGATACGGCTTGCAAAGCCGCATCGGTGGAAGTCGTTGGCAAAGAGAAACTCGGTGGCGGCTACGTTACCGTTGTCGTCCGTGGAGATGTCGCGGCCGTTACCGCTGCTGTTGAGGCTGCAAAACCGAAAGTGGAAGGTCTTGGCAAGCTGATCGCATGCCACGTAATCGCGAGACCATCGTCCGCAGCGCTCGGGTTGCTCCCAAAGTAGTCACAACATAGGTAGTATATCCCATCAGCCTTTGGCCGCTCGTTTCACTCGGTAGATTGGCTGGTCACCAGTCATGGTACAAGCGATCGCCAAGCGAAAGCGGAACTCAGGCCGATTCGATATCGCATTCATCCGATATCGGATTCAATTGTCGATCATGCGTCATCGATGTCGGTGATGTACTTGGAAAACGATCCCGTTGCGGAGGAAGATGTGACCGAGATCAAGTTTACGAAGATGCATGGTGCCGGAAACGACTACGTCTACGTGGACGGCTTCACTCAGAAAATCCCCAGCGATTTAGAGCAACTTGCGATTGCGATGTCCCACCGGCGGTTCGGTGTTGGGGGGGATGGGATTATTGCCATACTCCCATCCGAGCACGCGGATGCACGCATGAGGATGTTCAATTCCGACGGCAGTGAATCGGAAATGTGCGGGAATGGCATACGCTGTGTTGCGAAATACGTGCATGATTCCGGAATTGCTCGCAAGCCATCCTTGAGGATCGAGACAGGTGCCGGTGTGCTACAACTCGAATTGCAAGTGCGTGACGGTAAGGTGGACCAGGTTACCGTGGATATGGGAAAACCGCGATTGCTGGCGGCGGAGATCCCAACCACCTTGGGGAATACGGATCAACAAGTCGTCAACCACAAATTGGAATACAAAGGGCATACGCTGTTTGGTACGTGCGTTTCCATGGGGAATCCGCACTGTGTGATCTTTGTTCCCGAGGCGACGGATGAGTTGGTATTGGGGATAGGTCCTCTGATTGAAAAGGACGAGCGTTTCCCTAAGAGGACCAACGTGGAGTTCGTCGAGGTGTTGGCCAGTGGGGAAGTGCGTCAGCGAACGTGGGAACGTGGATCCGGTGAGACTTGGGCTTGCGGAACCGGAGCAAGTGCCGTCTGTGTCGCTGGAGTCTTAACCGGCCGGACCGACCGCAAGATCCTTAATCACCTTACGGGTGGGGATTTGATGCTTCATTGGGATGAAGCCAGCGGGCACGTATTCATGACCGGGCCAGCGGTAGAAGTCTTCAACGGAACTTACAACTATCAGTAACCATCTGCCACTAGGAACGGAGTCAAATCGGTGCAGTCATGGGATTGAACAAACGAAGGATTCAATCGTATTCGATTCGCATGCTGGCTACGTTTTTAGGAATGACCCTCAAGGCGTGGATGCGGACCGTGGACACACGTATTGCAGATTACGAGCCCAACAGCGATGTTGCGCTCCTAGGCTTCGATCGCCCAGCACTTTATATCCTTTGGCACGAGTATATTTTGCTGCCGGCAGCGACGCGACGAGGAAGCGATATGACGCTTCTGGTCAGCCAGCATAGGGATGCTTTCTGGTTTAGCGAAATCGTCGAAAACTTCGGATTCGAGACGGTTCGTGGATCTACGTCGCACGGTGGAATCAAAGCAATCCTGCAATATCGCAAAGCACACAAAGAAACGAGTTTAGTATTAACACCGGATGGACCAAGGGGGCCACGTCGTCGTCTGTCTCCAGGTTGCATTCAACTGTCGTCATTGCTTCAGTTGCCTTTGATCCCGGTCGGCTGCGGATACCACAGTCCTCACCGATTGAGAACTTGGGATCATTTTGGGGTTCCGAGGATCGGGACACGAGCTCGTATGATTTTGGGGCCTAAAATTCAGGTTCGACGAAAATTGGATGATCGCAGTGTCGAAGAGTACCGTTGTTACATCGAGCAAGTGATGCATGCCCTTACCTGTGAAGCCGAAACCTGGGCCATGGATGGGTTACCAAGGGAAAACGAACGCGCTTTGTTCGCGGCTCCCCATGCCTCTGCCGAACCCAGCCTCTCTTTGGGGATTCTGTCGTGACTGGATTTCTTTGGGGAGATGAAGCGGACGAGTTTTTTGCAGAGGCAAAGAGGAAACGCATCGATCTCGAAGGTAACACTTCGGAATCACGCCCGCGGAGTTCGAAGGGGGCCGCCAAAGATAGAGAAACTGGGCCTCTTTCGGTGACCGAACTCAACGCATGGATCAAAGCCGCGCTCGAGCATTCGATCCCGAGTTTCGCGCTGATTGGAGAAGTTGGAAGCATCACCAAATCGGGGGCCGGGCATTTGTATTTAACCCTCAAGGATGCCAGTAACCAAATCAGCGCAGTTATTTGGCGTTCGACATGGGAACGATGTCGCTTTGATATTCGTGAAGGTATGTCCGTTCTTTGCACGGGCAAGCTTGATGTATACGGGCCGAGAGGTTCTTATCAAATCGTAGTTCAAAAGATTGAGCCTCAAGGCCTTGGACCTTTGCAGATCGCGTTTCGCAAGTTGTACGCCAAACTGGAAGCGGAGGGATTATTTCTGTCCGAGCGAAAGCGTGCACTCCCGAAGTTTCCGAGTCGAATCGGTTTTGTAACCAGTCCTCACGGTGCCGCGATTCACGATTTCTTGGAAGTGCTTCGAAGACGATGGCCGCAAACTAACGTACTTGTGATACCCGCGAAAGTTCAAGGTGAGGGGGCTGCTGCGGAAATCGCCCAAGGCATCGAGCGTGCGGGACGGATAACGCCTCCCTTAGATATTTTAATTGTCGGTCGTGGAGGTGGTTCCATCGAGGATTTATGGGCCTTCAATGAAGAACTCGTCGTCCGGGCTGTCGTGGCTTCGCCGATCCCTGTTGTCTCAGCCGTCGGTCATGAAATCGATGTGACATTGTGTGATTTAGCAGCGGATGTGCGAGCGCTGACACCCTCTGAAGCGGCCGAGCGGGTGGTACCCAATCGCGATGAGATCGCCGAGACGATCATTTCTCTCCAGTCTCGTTTGGCGATGGTGATGAATCATAGAGTCCGTGAGTTGGACACTCGGTTGAAGGGGCTGGCGTCGAGGCCGGTGCTCAACAACCCCGAACGATTGTTCGATACTCCAACACAGCAGCTCGATGAGTTGGAGCGGATGGCGGGCGATGCGGTCGGAAGAAGCATGGATCATCGGCGGCACACCTTCGAGAAAATGGCCAGTCGGCTGGATTCCATGAGCCCGCTCAAGACCTTGGCTCGCGGTTACTCGCTCACGACGCTAGAGCCGAATGGACAGTTGATTACCGATACTTCCCAAGTCGACATTGGATCGATCATCCGAAGCCGAGTTGGAACTGGAGAAATTCGAAGCCAGGTCGTCACCGTAATACCAGAATGACGAACGCTGCCGTCTCGGTAAATAGTTTTGCTTGCCGGCTATACAGGGGGTTGCCATGATCTGTCGTATCAAGGATTCGGCTAGAAATGGCCGCCACAAACGCCTTTGAAACGTATTGCTTCAGGCGAAATC